>JBFGKX010000083.1:0-9692 GCA_041576455.1 Paenisporosarcina sp.
ACTTGAACATCATGCACATGATGCTTTAGGAGATTGTCTCGTGACGGCTAAAATCTATCAATACTGCCTAAATCAGTCCATTTAACGTACTTTGTTAAATGGTTTTATTCTTAAACAATCATCTAATATGTCTGACCAAACTAAGTATTTTTAATAGTAACGATTCTCTTAATGGTAGGGGAGATACTAATGGGAAAAACTTTTACTTTTTTGTATCTCTAAAGTGAAGAACAATGTATTTAAACGTCCAAGAGAAATATAGATGAAACAACATCCACGTCAATTAACAAACCAATGTAAAAATGATCATGAAGAAATCATCTGGGGCACCAAACTTCTTCATTAAATCTTATTGAATGAAAGAGAGGTTTGGAGCACAAATGGAACATTTGACACACAAGGAAAAAATAACAATCATGATTGCGGTTGTCGGTGCACTATTTTTTGCTGCGGTCAATCAAACCATTGTTAGCAATGCTTTGCCAAAAATCATCTCCGATTTAGGCGGATTGGATTATTACAGTTGGGTATTTACGAGCTTTATGTTAACGAGCTCCGTCATGACCATCGTAGCCGGGAAACTTTCAGATATATATGGACGGAAACCTTTTTTCTTAATTGGGATCTTATTTTTCTCCCTAGGTGCATTTTTATGTGGAACTTCTGAAAGCATTGAACAATTAATTGCCTATCGAGCGATTCAAGGGATTGGGGCAGGACTGATTATTCCCACTTCATTTGCCGCAGTAGGAGATCTATTTGCCCCTAGAGAGAGAGGGAAATGGCAAGGCGTGATGACTTCGGTGTTCGGGGTATCCAGCGTGCTCGGACCAACAATTGGGGGATATATTGTCGATTCCTTAGACTGGAAGTGGGTTTTCTGGGTGTTCTTACCCTTAGGCATCGTCGCGTTCTTCATGATTTTAAAATGGTTTCCTAAAACAGAACGTCGACCAAATGAAACCATTGATTATTTAGGAACACTATTTCTTGCTTCAACGCTAGTTACCTTATTGATTGGGTTTTCATGGGCGGGAACTGAATACGACTGGTCTTCATCTATCATTGTTTCGTTATTTACAGGATCAATCGTTTCACTAGGGCTATTCATTTGGGCAGAGAAACGTGCGAAAAGTCCAATTTTGCCCCTACACTTATTTAAATATCCGAACTTTACATATTCGAACATCATTGGATTCGGGGTCGGCGTTGGACTGTTTGGGGGCGTTATGTATGTTCCTTATTTTATCCAAGGAGTTTTAGGCTATTCAGCAACACATTCTAGTTTTATTGCCATGACCATGACACTTGGATTAGTCGTGGCCAGCACATGGGGAGGCCAATTAATTACTAAGACTGGAAAATATAAACGGCAAGCGACTATTGGGTTGATGATATCGGTAGTGGGGCTACTGTTATTGTCTCAAATGGGGATGGACGTTTCACAGTGGTTGCTTGTCCTCTATTTAATTATGGTTGGCGTAGGCATTGGCATGGGATTAACGGTCTTTACGTTAACTGTTCAAAATGCAGTGGGAGCAGAATATTTAGGGGTAGCAACATCATCTACTCAACTTTTCCGTTCAATTGGTGGGACGATTGGCGTAGCTATTCTCGGCACAGTTTTAACGACATCGATGAATGAAAAAATGGCTTCATTTAATCCTACAGCAATTCCCGAAGAGTCAAAAGGAGCTTTAGCAAAATTCCAAAATCCAAATTTATTATTAGATCATACTAAAATCGAGTCACTTCGAGCGGAATTACCAGAGCAATGGTTGCCGATATTCAATAACTTAATGTTGCATTTACAAGAATCACTCACACACGCCCTATCCAATGTGTTTTTTGTAGCTGCATGTGTAATGGCGGCATCGGCACTTCTGACATTTGCACTAAAAGAAGTTCCTCTGCGAAGTCAATATGATGAGAAATAGTAGATTAGATGAAGGTTGAAGTGAAACTGAGGAAAAAGAGTATCCAAAGGGATGCTCTTTTTTGACGTCAAAAGGTAGATTGATATCGATCATATTCGGATTAAAAATTGTAATAAGTAGTAATCATTTACTTTAGTTGGATAAAGGATTAAAATAAGTCTATTGTTTTTCGTGATGCGCAAGAAATAGTGAGGTGATGGCACATGAAGCAATGGAAAATTTATGGCATTCTAGTATTAGTAATGTTCATATGGGGCTTGAATTTACCAGCCTTAAAATATTTAGTAACCGAAGTTCGGCCTGTGACAATGACCTCCTTTCGTATATTTATAGCGAGTCTTACCGTTTTTGCCATATTAGCAGCATTTCGTATGGTTCGAAAACCAACGAAACAAGAATGGAAGTTTATTTTTTTGGGGGCGCTTCTTAATGTCGTTTGTCACCATTATTTCTTATCGATGGGCCTTACCAAGACAACAGGCTCAAATGCAGGGTTAATTCTCGGAACGGGTCCAGTGTTAACCGCTGTCATCGTTTCGTTAATTATGCGAATTTATCCATCAAGGCTACAGTGGGTAGGTGTGGTGCTCGGACTATTCGGAGTCAGTGCAACAGTATTAGCAGCAGGTGATGGAACGGCAGGTTTTTCATGGGGGGATGTATTCATCTTCTTAGCCATCCTGAGCCAAGTATTTAGTTATTTAGTCATCAGTAAAGCAGCAAAAACATTGGATCCACGATTACTCACTGCTTATATGTTACTCATCGGATCAACGGTGTTGTTGCTAATTAGTTTGGTGCAAGAACCAGGTGAAATTCACGTGTTCTTTGAAGTACCTCCCATGTTTTGGGCTGTTTTCTTTGGGAGTAGCATGCTTGGAACGGCAGTCGGCCACATGCTCTACAACTACTCAATCGGACAAGCGGGCCCATCCAAAGCCGCTATTTTTATGAATCTAAATACGGTGTTTTCATTAATGGGCGCATCCGTCTTTTTAGGAGAAGTCATTACCAGTAGACACATATTAGGACTAATACTAATCGTCGCAGGCGTAATCTTAGGTTCCGGAGCTGCAGAAGACATGTGGCGAAAACACAAATTAAAGAAATCCGTCTCCTTGTGAGGCGGATTTTTTCGTGTGAAATCGATTGAACGCAATAAGGAGCGGGGCTTTCGCGACAAGGAAGAGAACATTCGCTACTAGAAGATTGGGTAACGCGACAATGAAGGGGGAAACCGCTACAAGAATACTAGCAACCGCGACAAGAATCGATGATAGCGCGACAATCACACATGAAACCGCGACGAGATGACTTCGCTCTTGCCGATTCGTGAACTACTAGTTACGAAAAAATGTAGTAGTTCTTTTAAATCATTTTTTCGAGGCAAATTTCAATTTTCCAGAATGATATGTACATGAAATTCAATTTGGCGAAAGCAACGTTGGTAAAATTGAATTTTCCGCTATTTGTAAGTAATTTTTCGTTCGTGGTACATTTTTAAAAAAGGAGAAAATGATGATTATTAAAGCTAGATCAATTCAATTTAATTTGTTAAGTCATGCAGCATTGCGAAAAAGAGTCAGCCCTCTCCATCCGAAATTTCCCATTATAGAAAGAAATTTTTACATGGCTCGAGCAGGCTTAATGGGAGAAGAATATGTTGATACTCAATTAGCTCAATACCATCATGCGGAACCTCATTTAATTGTGCAGGATCTTCATTTGAAAGCCGCATCGTATTTTCAAATCGATCATTTATTTCTCACACAATCGTATGCTTTAATTATCGAAGTGAAAAATATTAGAGGGATTGTTGAACTTAAACAGCATCCATTTTACATGGTCAGAACGAATGAATCAGGCATCATCACAATGATGGATAGCCCCGAAGAACAATTAGAGAAAAACATTATTTGGTTTCGAGATTGGTTACAAAAAAGAAAGTGGTCGCTACCTGTTTTTGGCGTAATTGTCTTTACAAACTCAGACTCACAAATCATCGCGAATCAGGCTTCTTATGAGATTATCAGACCCAAATATTTGACCAAAAAGATAAGAAAGATGTCAACACATCAAGTCGTGTTACGAAAAGACCAACTACTAGAGTTAGGGAATGAAATTGTGGCAAACCATAAGCCCTTTATCCCTTTAACAATGGTGGATAAATATGGATTAACAATAGAAGACATCTTACCTGGTGTGGAATGTCCGACCTGCCATGAAATAGGTATGGAAAGGAAAAACCGGCAGTGGATGTGTTCTCAAAATCACATTTCTAAAGATGCCCATATTGCGACAATTCAAGACTACTTTTTAATTTTCGGCAATTATATTACCAACCCAGCATGTCGAAGATTTTTACAAGTAGATGATAAACATGTTGTATCGCGCATCTTAAAAAATATGAAGTTAAAAGAAAGTGGGAAATCGAGATGGAGGGTGTATGAACGAAGTTAGTGTAGAGAATCTCAGTTCAAGAAGGCGTCATTTTTTGTTTGCGCGACAAGATGAGTGGGAAACGCGACAACAGTGATTCGTTACGCGACAAGGAATGACGATTTCGCGACAACAACCATCAAAAACGCGACAACAACCCCCGATTTCGCGACAACCCCCACCATTCAACAAATCAAAAAACCACTCCCAAATGGAAGTGGTTAGTATACGTCTTTCTTCATGTCATCCGCAACTTTGTAAGCATCATAGATTCCCCAAATCCACACGAGTGGGAACGTAATGAAACCAATCAAGACGAACATTAAAGCCGAATTAATGAGTTGTACAACGATTAATATTAGGCCCTTCATAATTTGACCGTTATAAATTTGACCAACACCAGTCCAAAAGAAACTCAATACGGCAGCAATTCCAGGATTTTTGAACATACATCATTCCTCCTTCAAATTCCGTTAGTTAAGTATACGAATGACTCCTTGAAAAGTTTCAAAAAGGTTGCGTCATCGCCCAAACAGCCATCGATACTGTATCGCCAATATTTAAAAAGCGATGTGGCAAATTACTATTAAAATAGATGCTATCTCCTTCATGCAAAACATAAATATTCCCATCTACTTCTGCACGCATCGCGCCTTGAATTACGTATCCACATTCTTCGCCAGAGTGAAACATGAAGGGGCTATTCGAATGGTTTCCAGGTTCCAAAATGAGTTTATAGAAACTAATTTGTTTGCCAGAGCTGGGAGCTAACAATTGATATTCAATGTTTGGCCGGACCTTCTTTAACATATGCTGTTCGTCTTTCCGCATAACGGTAACTTCTTGTTGATCTTCATGTTCAAAAAATGAAAAAAGAGGCACTTTCAAGCAATGACTCATTTTCCAAAGTGTGTCTAATGAAGGGGATACTTGGCCGCGTTCGATTTGAGAAATCATGCTTTGGCTGACACCAGCACGTTTTGCTAAGTCTTCTGAAGTCAAAGCTTGCCTTTTACGTAATTGCCTTATTCGTTTTCCGACTTCTTCTATTGGAAAGTCCATTATAGCCTTCCTCCTGTCTAGCAGCAATTAATTCGCGATAAGTTATTTAACTATTCTTATATGTATATTTCATACAATTATACTTTAACTTAGTGAATATTATTTAGGCAATCAAAACTTTCTATATATAAACTGTAATCGTTTACATTTAAGAAGCAAGAATACTATAAATATTATAACCATTTATTTTTTATGTAGACAAGTGTATAAAGTTACTTTATACTCAGTTTAATTCAACCACGAAGGTTGTCGAAAGATAGAATAAGGGGGAAATATCATTATGAAAAAGTGGTTTGCAGCATTAGGAATGAGCATGGCATTACTAGTAGCAGGGTGTAGTGACGATAGCGCAGGACCAAATGGGGGACAAAAATCGACCGTTCAATCAATTGTGGACAATGGGAAAATAGTAGTAGGTACTGCTCCTGGTTACTTCCCTTTCGATATGAAAGATAAAAATGGTGAATTTATTGGATACGATATGGATACAGCAGAAGCAATTGGGAAAGCGCTTAACGTAGAAGTAGAATATAAGCAATTTGGATTTGATGGTCTGATTCCAGCACTTCAAACAGGCGAGATTGATATAGTCCTAGCGGGAATGACCATTCGTGGTGACCGTGCATTAGCTGTAAGTTTTGCGAATCCATACTACAAAACTGGACAAGCATTGATGGTACCATCTAGCGATAAAGCAACAAAATCGTGGGAAGATCTTGATGTGAAAGGCAATAAAATCGCAGTTACTTTAGGGACAACAGGTGCTTTTCTTGCAAAAGATTTGTTTAAAAATGCAGAAGTGTTAGACTTTGAAGATTTCCCAAGTGCAGCAACTGCGATGCAACAAGGTCAAGCAGATGGGGTTTTATATGATGAGCCAGGAATTACGGTTTGGAAACTACGTAATTCAGAAGCTGTAACACAAATTAAAGGACTTATCTCTTCAGAAAACTTAGGGATTGCTCTTCGTAAAAATGACTTTGAATCCGTACAATGGTTCAATTCGTTCTTACAATCTTACCTAGAAAGTCCAGCTGAAATTGCATCACGTGATAAATGGTTTGAAAATAATGACTGGTTATCTGAAGTCGAAGAGAATTAGGCCACTTCTGGCTCTCTCAGAGGGGGAAATCATATGAATTATCAAGCAAACTGGAGCGTTATCGGCAACAATATGGATTTGTTCTTGGATGGCGTTTTGAAAACACTCGAAATCTCATTTTTAGCTCTATTAATTAGTTTACCAATCGGAATCATTTTCGGTTTAGGACGTATTTCACGCAATAAGTTCATTAGATTTTTTGCAAGCGTATATGTTGAAATTATGCGTGGCGTCCCTTTACTCGTTTTGTTATTTTGGATATTCTTCGTCCTCGGACGTTTCCTACATCTCGGCGCATATTGGGCAGCCGTATTAGGTCTAGCAATGTTTTCAGGCGCATTTATTGCAGAAATTGTGCGTTCAGGAATTCAATCCGTCCCACGTGGACAAATGGAAGCAGCGCGATCAGCAGGGATGTCCTATTATCATGCAATGCGTTATATCATTTTGCCGCAAGCATTCCGTCGCGTATTGCCACCAATGGCATCACAATTTATTATTCTGATCAAAGATTCTTCACTCGTTTCGGTCATTTCAGTTGTTGACCTAACGTTAAATGCGAAAAATTTAGTCGCAACTTCTTTCCGTTCACTCGAAGTATGGACATTTGTCGCACTACTTTACTTCATCATGACATTCACCATGTCGCTGATCATTCGTTACTTTGAGAAGCGCTTGAATGCAAGTGAACATTAAGGGAGGAGGCAGCACATATGATTTCAATTCAAAATGTAAATAAATCATTCGGCGAACATAAAGTTCTTACGGATATCAACTTAGAAATTCCCAAATCATCGGTGATGGCGGTCATTGGTCCAAGTGGAGCAGGAAAATCCACGCTGATTCGAGCTATCAATGCATTAGAACCAATTGATAACGGCGAAATTGTGGTGGACGGAGTTTCAATCCACAATAAAAAAACGAATATTAACAAAGCGCGTACTAATATCGGGTTCGTGTTCCAAAGCTTTAACTTGTATCCATTTTTAACAGCTTTAGAAAACGTGACAATTGCGCCGATAAAAGTAAAAGGAATGTCGAAAGAAGCCGCGGAAGCGAAAGGGAAAGAATTGCTAGAATCCCTGGGTCTTGGCGATAAGTTTGATCAATTTCCTTCTCGCCTGTCAGGTGGTCAACAACAGCGTGTCGCAATCGCACGTGCATTAGCAATGGACCCGCAAGTCATGTTGTTTGATGAACCGACCTCAGCTCTTGATCCGGAAATGGTCAAAGAAGTGCTCGACGCCATTCGAAAACTAGCACACTCGGGCATGACAATGGTTGTTGTCACACATGAGATGGGCTTTGCGAAAGAAATTTGTGACGAAATCGTCTTCATGGCTGACGGCAAAATTGTCGAAAAAGCACCACCAGCCAAATTCTTCACAAACCCAGATTCAGAACGGGCACAATCATTTTTATCAAAAGTCTTAAATCACTAAAAGTTAAGCTAGACGTGTAAATTGCGTCTAGCTTTTTGATTTCTTAACGGCAGTATTGATTTATCTTCGAGGCATCCATGAGTGCGAGATTTTATATACATAATCATTCGTTTCACATATACTGTATACAGAATACAAATGCCGTTAGAAAGAAGTGGAACCGCATTGGAAAAAATTAAAAAACCAGAATCACTCGCGGATCAAGCATATGATTTAATTCGCAAAGATATTTTAATTGGTACTCTTGCACCGAATGAAGAACTCCGGGAAGAGAAATTCGCCTTGGAATTAGGGATAAGCCGCACACCACTTCGTGAAGCGATCCGGCGCTTAGCCACGGATGGACTTGTGATTTTACAAACGGGGAAGCCCGCAATCGTCTCATCGTTCACGAAAGAAGATGCACTGCATCAAATGGAAGTACGAAAATTACTGGAAACCTATAATATTGAGCAAGTTGCTCATCATGTGACGCCTCAATTTTTAAAAACTTTAAAGGTGAATCTTACCCTTCAAAAACAAGCAGCTGACAAAAATGACTTTCATGAATTTATCGAACTGGATCGTGAATTTCATTTATTACTCGCGAACCAAAATCCGAATACGAAATTAAAAGAAATGATTCATGCCATCAATACCGGTGTCAATCGGGCCTTTTTAATTCTCGCGAACACCTACCCTATTTCTGCAATGGAAGCGAGCGGGGAGCATGAACATATCGTGACAGCTCTTGAAAAACAAGACGCTTCAACTGCAAGGAAAATGATGCTTGAACATATGGATAATATTGAACGAAGATTTCTTCATTACTACGAGGAGGATTGAAGAACCATGCCGCTAACAATTAACGAACGTATTACCAAAATTGCTGTGTCGGGCATTCGCCAATTTGCCAATCAACTTGTCCATTATCCCGACGCCGTCAATTTAACGATTGGCCAACCAGACTTTCCGACACCGGAAGCCGTCAAACAAGCAGGAATTACAGCGATCAACAATAACTTAACAGGTTACTCGCACAACGCCGGTCTTATTGACCTCCGTAATGCGGTCAGTCGTTTTTTCTTAGAAAAGTATCACTTTACGTATAATGCGGACACCGAAGTCATCGTCACAATAGGTGCTAGTGAAGCCATTGACGCAGTGTTTCGAACGATTTTGGAAGAAGGAGACGAAGTGATTTTACCGGCGCCTTGCTATACCGGATACGCCCCAATTATTACGATGTGCGGCGCAAAGGTAAAGTATCTCGATACGTCAGATACAGGCTTCCAACCTTCTCCCGAACGGTTAAAAGGCATGATTACTGAGAAGACGAAGGCGGTCTTATTCAATTTTCCATCCAACCCAACTGGTGTCACCATTGACCCACAACAAATGGATGCCTTAGCAAAAGTTTTACAAGAACAAGAAATCTTTGTATTATCGGATGAAATTTATAGTGAAAATACCTTTGCAGGAGCCCATCGCTCATTCGCATCGTACCCAGAGATACGAGACCGATTATTCATTATTCACGGGTTATCAAAATCTCACTCCATGACAGGATGGCGCATCGGCTTTTTATTAGGTCCTGAAACGCTTATGCAACATTGTATTAAAATTCACCAATATAACTCGGTTTGTGCACCAGTTCCAAGCCAATATGCAGCCATTGAAGCTCTTGGGAATAGTCGTCATGTGCCGGACGAAATGAACAAAGAATACATC
>JBFGKX010000084.1:0-9678 GCA_041576455.1 Paenisporosarcina sp.
ACATATTTTCGATAGTAAAATTGGTCAAGATTTTTCCCCAATGGCCTTATCAGATCTTTCGATTTTACCTGGGACGATTGAAGGTGCCTATAGTATAATTTCAGCCATCGATTTAAAAAATCCAAAAGAATCACAAGTAACTACAAAGGGGTATTTAGGCGGAAGTCAATCCATGTATATGTCTCAAGAAGCGCTCTATTTAACTGCGCCCATTTATTTGCCACATGAGCAAAAAGAAAATCAAGATACCACTAGAATGATTTGGAATCCACGAGAATCTAACACTGAAATCTTTAAATTTAAAATCGATGGCACGAAAGTTGACTTTGTATCATCTGGCGAAGTCTTTGGTAGTCTCCTCAATCAGTTTTCGATGGATGAACATAAGGGGTATTTCCGTATAGTAACAACAAAAGGCTTTGCTTGGGACAAGAAATCAAAATCAGAAAACAACTTGTATATTTTAGATGCAGGGATGAATCAAGTTGGGGCGATTGAAGGATTGGCTGAAGGTGAACGCATCTATTCAGCTCGCTTTATGGGTGACAAAGCGTATATGGTGACATTTAAAGAAACGGATCCACTGTTTGTGATGGATGTCTCAAACCCTACTCACCCTACAGTGTTAGGA
The DNA here is from genome assembly GCA_041576455.1 of Paenisporosarcina sp. GTDB lineage: Bacteria > Bacillota > Bacilli > Bacillales_A > Planococcaceae > Paenisporosarcina. Next base: position 632 of record JBFGKX010000084.1, read on the forward strand.
GAGCTGAAAATTCCTGGTTTCAGTAATTACTTACATCCATTAGATGAAAATCATTTAATAGGATTTGGCTACGACACAATAGCTATTCCTGGAGAAAATGGAAGTGAACCTTGGATTGTGACAGGAGGCATGAAAGTTTCATTATTTGATGTCTCTAATTTTAAGAACCCTAAAGAGAAGGATGTTGTCATTCTAGGAGGTCAAGGTACATTTAGCTCTATTCATTACGACCATAAAGCATTGTTTCAACATCGTTTGAAAGGAATATACGGATTCCCAATTAGCTTATATAAAGGAACAAGTAAAGAAGGCTTTGGAGAATATGCTGGAGAAGGATCTATGTACTACAAAATTACACCTGAAAACGGGATAGAACTGGCAGCAAACTTGATCACTCCTAAAAAACCAAATCAACCGTATGAAGATTGGGAAAAGCTAGTACAACGAATTGTTTATATAGGAGATGCACTATATACCATTTCATTAACAGAAACGAAGAGTTATGATCTAAATACGTTTAAACAACTGGGCGTTGTCACATATTAATCACAAGGCAGACCACTGTAGCAATACGCTTAGTGGTTTGCTTTTTTTTCTTGGCTCTGTTAAATATGGCTGTTGAATTTCGTACCAATAGTCAGAGCTCCATTTATTATAATTACAACTAAACTTTAAAAAATTACAACTAAACTGATGATAATTACAACTAAATCTAAAAATAGTACAACTAAACTGATGTGATTGTAAAAAAGGACCGTTGATTTCCACTGCAACGCTTTTTCATATTTTGAAGTTTACTATAAAATCAACACTTCCCTTTAACAGAGGTTTTTTAATCATCTCTAATTAAACCGTCTTGATTTCAAATACGCGAAGAATCAGCAATGAAACTTTTTTAAACTATCGAGATTCATTTGTTTTTTATGGAGGGTTTCGATAGAATTGGGCAAAGGCGTTTAGTTGGAGGAGTGGGCAAGCTATGCTAAATGAGAAGAAAGATTTGGCAATTGATTGTTGCCTACTGGCGGGGCGATTAATGATTGAAAGTGGAGCGGAAATGTATCGTGTTGAAGATACAATGACGCGTATGGCCATCTCCCAAGGTTTAATTGGGACACAGAGTTTTGTGACCCCGACAGGAATCATTTTCTCGCTTGGAAAAGATGGGACTACACAAATGATGGCGATTCGTCATCGAATAACCGATTTGGAAAAAATTGCGCTTGTCAATCAAGTATCGAGAAGATTAACAACAAATGAACTTACAATAGAAGAAGCATATGAAGAATTACAGCGTGTCGCAAGTGCTAACTTGATGTTCCCGCTAATTTGGCAAATTCTAGCTGCTGCCATAGCAAGTGGTGGGTTCCTGATTTTATTTGAGGGCGTCTGGAGGGATGTACCTATCGCAACCATCGCAGGAGGTAGTGGATTTGTGGTGGCGACATTTTTTCACGAATTAACGCGGGTCAAATTTTTTGCTGAATTTCTTGCAGCATCTATTGTTGGAAGTATTGCTTTTCTAGCGGTCTTGTTTAACTTAGGGGATGACATAAATACCATTATTATTAGTGGTGTGATGCCCTTGGTTCCAGGATTATTGATCACAAATGCAATACGAGATCTCATGGCAGGACACTTTGTTTCTGGCGTATCAAAAGGGGCAGAAGCATTATTGACAGCTTTTGCAATTGGTGCGGGCGTTGCACTCGTACTCTCATTTTAGGAGGGATGACATGACTTGGGTAATACAAGCAATTATTAGTTTAATTATTGCCATTTCGTATGCGGTTATTTTCAATGCTCCTAGAAAAAAACTCTTAGCATGTGGAGTAGTTGGAATGAGTGGCTGGATGATATTTAGCAGCTTTTCGTTGTTCTCAGGAGATGCTGTTCAAGCATCTTTTGCAGGGGCATTTGTTGTAGCGCTGGCAGCTCATATTTTATCGAAACGTTTTCGCATGCCGATGATTATCTTTAGTGTGCCAGGCATTATTTTAATTGTTCCTGGTGGACTTGCGTACAATGCAATGCGCCATATCGTTGAAAATGATTATTTAACAGCTATTTCATTTGCATCTAAAGCATTTATGACATCTGGTGCGATTGCCATGGGATTAGTATTTGCTGAAGTGTTAATGCAATTAATTTTTAGATATATAAACAAAAAAAAGGCGGCTTCTCAAGTTGTATGAGAAGTCGTCTTTTGTAATTGATTTTCAATTTCATGAACCGACACAGGATGACTAACAAAGTAACCTTGAATGGCATCGCAGCCAAGCTTTTTCAATAAGTCACGTTGTTCTTCGGATTCAACACCTTCTGCTAAGACACGAATGTTCATTGTTTTGCCAAATTGAATCATGCCGTGGACCAGTTTTTGGAGCTTTTCTTGGTTCAGAATGCCTGCAATAAACATGCGGTCAATTTTAAGCTCTGAAATCGGCAGCAATTGTAAGTAACGGAAGGATGCATACCCTGTTCCAAAATCATCTAACACAAAAACAATCCCATCACTTTGTAGTTGAAGCATTTGACGGATAATCGATTGTTCTGATTCAGCTTCTAGTGCAAACTTTTCAGTAATTTCAATTTGCAATAAATGAGCGGGACAATTGTATTTCTGTAAGGCATGGCGAATGGTCTTTACCATGTTTTTATCTCGAAACTCACGAATAGACGTATTTACACTAATTTTCATCGGTTTGCCATTAGTTGCCCAAAGCGCAGCTTGTTCACAAGCTTTTTCAAGCATAAAGTTTCCGATATCATTAATCATTCCAGTTTCTTCGGCAATCGGGATAAGTTCATTTGGTGATACGGTTCCCAAAATAGCGTCTTCCCAACGTACAAGTGCTTCTACTGTATCGATTTTACCTGTTGTTAAATCGACCTGTGGTTGATACATGACCGTTAAATCTTGTTGATTTAATGCGACAATCAGACGTTTTTCAATCATTGCGTTTTTACTTAATGCTAAATGATTGGCTTTTGATAAGCTGACAATATTCCCACCGCCTTCTTGTTTCACTTTATGAATCGTCGCACTCGACGCTTTCATCAAATGTAAAAAGGTGGATTGATCTTCGGGGAATCGCGTAACCCCTCCACTAATAGAGATTGGAATCGCTTTATTACGAATATAAATAGGGTGCTTTTTTAAATAAGTTAAGAATCCTTGAATAAACCAATCACTAAGGGGCGTTAAAACAACAAATTCATCTTCGCCAACACGTGCAATATCACTATCTTGAAAATACATCTTCATTCGCTTTACAAATTCCAACAATACAGTCGTTTCAGACTCCACGTCATGCATATCTTTTAACGTATAAAATTTGTCAATATCTAAGAATAAGAATGAAAAGTGACGTTTCTCTAAAATGAATTCAGATACAATGTTTTCAAGACGATGTCGATTCATTAACCCTGTTTCTGTATCCACATAAGCAATTTTTTCAAGATGCATCTGCAAGCGTTTCTTTTCAGAAATGTCTTTTTCTAAAATAGCAAAATAGATTGGTTCCTCATTCATTGCTAAAATTGGAATAGCAGTCATTTCTACCCAATAGGTTTTACCATCTTTAGCCAATTTTTCAACGGACCCCTGCCAAACTCGATTACTTTGAAGTGCATACCAAATACGATTTACCACTGTTTCTGCTGAACTATCAGGGAAAAGGTGCCAAAAAGATTTTCCGAGGACTCTTTTAGGTGTCCATTTACTAGATTTTAAAAATAAATCATTTGCGTATGTAACAAGACCGTGAACATCTAAATAAGTCAGCATAAAGGATTCGTTAATTCCTAATTTAAAACTAGCTAATTCTTGCATACTTGTAGTCTGATCAATTGCCTGGATATTGTTTACTTCATATGTAAATATCAAGAATTGTTCATCTTCAATTGTTAAGGAATTTAACACAACTGAGACAAGAATAGAAACACCTTGCTTGGATTGTAAAATGAGGTTCTCAATTCGAAGTGGTTCTTCACTTTGAAACACTTGATCACTTGTTGTTTTGTGAATTCCTGCAAGGTTTTCATCATAAAAAGGATAGTAATTCCCCACAACTTCCTCTGCTGTATAGCCAAAAGTTCGCTCTGCTTCTTGATTCCACCAAATTACAATCCCGTCAATTCCAATCATTAACATTGGATAGGGAACATGATTTAATACGCTACTGGCATTTTTCAATAATTTTTCACACCTTTCATATTGTACGACTCCTCGTATATAAGTTAATTCCCATTATAATGAAATCTTAAGAGCAAGTCATTAATTTAGTGAATGTTTATTCAGAAAACTTTAAAAATGAGATGTAGAACTTTCAATAAATTAGAAATATATATTTAGAATTCATTGAATTCAAATAGAACAATAGTAAGATGAAATGAAGTAAGGAATAGAGAAGGTGAGAGAATGCTTCGCGCAAAAGGGATTTTATTAATCGTTACTGGAGCAATGCTGTGGGGGTCAACTGGACCATTAATGGAATGGATTTTATCAAATTCTGCATTATCTGTCCCTTTTATGTTAACGATTCGACTGATCATTGCAGGTGCAGGTTTACTTGGCTTATTAAAACTAACGGGGAAACCGTTATTTCCAATATGGCAGCAACCTTATTGGGTCAAACAACTCATGATTTTTGCAATATTCGGAATGCTAGGTGTTCAATATTCATTTGTGGCGACAATCGAAGCCAGTAATGCAGTTGTTGCAACACTTCTCCAGTTTTTGGCTCCGATATTTGTCATCATTTTTGTATCGTGGAATTTAAAAAAGTGGCCACCTCTTATTCAGGTGGTTGGCATCATCGGAACGTTATTTGGGTTGTTTTTATTGTTGACAAATGGCGCACTTACAAATTTATTATTGAGCCCAGCTGCGCTCGCATGGGGGATTACGGTTGGATTTAGCTTCGCTTTTTACACGTTGTACCCCAGTTCGTTAATGAAAGAATGGGGCGTTCTGTTAGTGGTCGGCTGGTCGATGCTAATCGGTGGTGTGGCGCTAGGGATTGTGAATCGTGTGTGGCAATCAGATGAGTGGTTATTATTAGGAGATTGGCAGCTATCTTTTTTATTACTAACAGTAATTATTATAGGGACGTTGGCCTTTGTGCTATTTCTTAGCAGCATGACCTACATAAGTGCGATTGAAACGAGTATTTTATCGAGTATGGAACCTTTAACCGCCATGATCATTTCCGTTATTTGGTTCCATCAAGTTCTTGGGCAGTGGCAGCTGTTTGGTTCATTGATGATGTTGGTCTGCGTGACCTGGTTATCAATCGCAGGTGAAAAGAATAAAAAGTCCGTTCACTAATTTTCACCTTTTCGATGAAGAAGGGGTGTTTTTTATACTTGAATAGTGATTTGTGAGAAGACCTTATTAACGAGGCATATACCTGAAATGCATATCTAGTTTAAGTAATTTCTTTTTGCTCAAAATTTGAAATGGAAAAATTCATTTTGGACAGATGTTGTGACATAATAATGAACAATTAGAATTTTAATTCGTATATCGAAGAAGTTTCAGGGGGACATCAAGTGAAAACAGTATTTGCGTATGTCAAACCATATAAATGGCCGATTTCGATTGCGCTCATTTTGATGTTAATTGAGCTTACCGTTGAACTGATTCAGCCGCTCATTATTGCTAAAATTATTGATGATGGCATTTTGGCAGGTAACCAAGCTGTTATTTGGAAATGGGGAGGGGTCCTGCTGATAATGGCTCTAGTGGCTTTCTTGTCTGGTGCAACGAACTCTTTCTTTGCAGCCCATGCAGCACAAAGCTTTGGATATGATGTGCGTCGAGCTTTGTTTCGTCAAGTGCAGCAGTTTACAATGGCGACATTTGTAAAATATCCAACAGCAGGTTTAATTACAAGACTCACAAGTGATGTAACGATGGTTCAAAATGTTCTTTTTATGAGTTTACGAATCATGTTGCGAGCACCACTTCTCGTTTTAGGAAGTGTCATAATGGCATTTCTCGTCAATGCGTATCTTGCGATATTTTTAGTTATTGGGGCACCGTTTCTTCTCGTCTTTTTATATGTAATGGTGAAAAAAGGAGTAAGTTATTTTTCGCTTGTTCAAGTTCGACTTGATCGAGTGAACAGAGTGTTACAAGAGAATTTACAAGCAGTGCGATTGGTCAAAGCGTATTTACGCGGCACCTTTGAGGCAACGCGTTTCGCAAAAGTTTCGAACCTTTTAAAGACAGATACAGTTAAAGCTTTACGCATCATGGAAATTATCTTACCCATTCTTATATTCGTAATGAATGTTAGTATCCTAGCCGTATTATGGTTTGGAGCTCAGGAAATTCAAGTGAATCATGTTCAAATCGGAGAGGTAGTGGCAATCGTCAATTACGCTTTGCGTATGACGGGAGCTTTTTCCATGTTTGCCTTTATCATTATGGCATTTGCTCGTGCGAAAGCTTCGGCTGAGCGAATGGAAGAAGTGCTTCTCGTCAAGGAAGGACTTGAACGAATTGAAGAGTCGGAGAAGATACATTCCATTACTACAGGAGACATTAGCTTCAAGAATGTGACATTCACCTATCCAAATGCGACTGAACCTGCGTTGAAAGGAATTTCATTTGACATTAAATCAGGGGATAAGCTGGCAATTATGGGGGCTACGGGAGCTGGGAAATCTACTTTATTGCAACTCATCCCACGCTTTTTTGAAGTTACGGATGGTTCGATTTTAGTAGAAGGTAAAGACGTTAAGCGATGGACTCTCAAAAATCTAAGGCAGGCAATCGGTTTAGTGCCACAGCAGTCACTTTTATTTACAGGGAGTATTTATCAAAATTTAGGTTGGGGAAAGATCGAAGCATCCAATGAAGAGTTGAAACAGGCAGCAAAACACGCACAAATTCATGACTCTATTGAACACTTTCCAAATGAGTATGAAACACGTGTTGGACAGAAAGGTGTGAATTTATCTGGAGGTCAAAAACAACGTCTTTCAATTGCACGTGCATTGGTGGGAAAACCAAAGATTTTACTACTCGACGATAGCACAAGTGCATTGGATGTGAAAACGGAAGCTGCACTGTGGGAGAATTTAAATCAACTGGATTCAACCATGATCGTTGTTACGCAGAAGATTCGGACGGCAAAAGAAGCAAATCACGTACTATTATTAAATAAAGGTCAAATGGCTGCATACGGTACACATGAAGAATTACTGAAAATTTCAGCGTTATATCGTCAAATTGCAGAGTCTCAGCAAGAACAGGAGGCGCCTCCACATGCGAAAGATTTTATCTAACCCTTTTGGTTATAAGCCTATTTTAACGAAAAATGATATTACACCTGCTAAAAAGAAAAAAGGGAAACGAGCGGCTGATTGGAAAGGGGTACTACTACGTATTTGGCGTCTTGTGGATGAACAACGGATGCTGTTAATTTTCGTCTTATTGCTCGTGATCGTCAGTTCGACATTGTCATTAGTAGGTCCTTACTTACTTGGGAAAATGATTGATTTATACATTGTCCCCGGAGAATTTTCAGGCTTTAAACAAACAATTATCTGGTTGATTGGCATTTACAGCATGTTGTCACTGTCTATATTTCTTCAAAACTATTGGATGATTAGCATCGCCCAGCAAACAATTTACCGAATGCGTACCAACCTATTCGCTCATTTTCAAAAGTTGTCCGTTTCTTTTTTTGATAAACGACAGCATGGTGAATTAATGAGTCGGGTAACGAACGATATTGAAAATGTCAGTGCAACGTTAAATAGTTCATTTATCCAAGTGTTTTCAAGTGTTTTAACATTAACTGGTACTGTCATTGTCATGCTGACTTTAAGTCCGTTACTAACGTTACTTACCATGGCCATCATTCCTGCCATGTTCTTTTCCATTCGTTGGATTACCCTACGTACTTCAACGTTATTTAAACAACAGCAACAAGCAGTTGGAGATTTAAATGGTTTGATTGAAGAGACGATTTCAGGTCAGCGAATTGTCAAAGCCTTTTCACAGGAGGAACGCATCACCCATGAGTTTATGGAAAAAAGTGACCGCCTTCGTCAAACGGGATTTTGGGCATTAACGTATTCAGGTTTCATTCCAAAAGTGATGAATATGCTAAATAATGCAAGTATCGCTATTGTCGCGGGAGTTGGGGGATTACTTGCATTTAATGGCCATGTCACAATCGGCACCATCGTCATTTTTTCGGAATATGCACGGCAATTTACACGTCCATTAAATGATTTAGCAAATCAATTTAATACAGTTCTCTCAGCGATTGCTGGTGCTGAGCGTGTATTCGCAATTATTGACGAGCCCGTTGAAAAAGATGATGCAACTGGGCATCTTACAACCGTCTTAACAGGCAAGGTTGAGTTTGACGCTGTATCCTTTAAATACGAACTTTCTGATACGGATCACACGATTCACAGGGTCAGTTTTGAATTAAAACCAGGAGAAACAGCGGCGTTAGTGGGGGCAACGGGAGCAGGCAAGACAACCATCATGCAACTGCTTGCGCGATTTTATGAAGCAAATGAAGGACAAATTCGAATAGATGATATCCCAATTTCCGAACTGCCTCGACAAACGTTACGTAGTCAAATGGCCTTTATCTTGCAGGATCCATTTTTATTTGAAGCGACTGTTTTGGACAACATACGGTACGGAAGGTTGAATGCAACAGATGAAGAAATACGAGAAGCTGCAATCCAAGCAAATGCACATGACTTTATTCTCAATTTACCGGACGGCTACAATACAATTTTAACCGCAGATGGAGGCGAAATCAGCCAGGGACAAAAACAATTACTATCTATTGCCCGTGCACTTATTTCTGATCCAGTTATTTTGTTGTTAGATGAAGCAACAAGTAGCATCGATACAGTGACAGAAGTAAAGATTCAAGAAGCATTAAAGCGATTAATGGAAGGGCGAACAAGTTTGGTAATAGCCCATCGGTTAAATACCGTTAGACAAGCAGACGTTATTTATGTAATGGACCAAGGCAAACTCATTGAGTCGGGCAGTCAACAAG
>JBFGKX010000085.1:0-9420 GCA_041576455.1 Paenisporosarcina sp.
ATGAAATCCACAATCGTAGGGGCTACTGGGTACGGAGGAGTAGAACTTATAAGGTTGATCAATAATCATCCTTACATAAATATTCATTCAGTCGTGTCGAACTCTTATGCTGGGAAAGCTGAAGCAGATGTTTATCCTCACTTTACTGGAGTGAATTTACCTACTCTCACATCGATGAATGTCGAAACTTTAGGGGATGGAGCGGATGTGGTGTTTTTTGCAACACCTTCAGGAATCAGCAAGCAGTATATACCATTTCTTCTTGAAAAAGGGGTGAAGTGCATTGATTTGTCTGGTGATTTCCGTCTGAAGTCACCAACCTTATATGAACAGTGGTATTTGCAGCCTTCTGCCACTAGGGAACAGTTAAGTAAAGCCGTATATGGATTGAGTGAAGTGAACCGAGATGCCATTGAAAAGGCAGAGTTAATTGCTAATCCAGGCTGTTTTCCAACCGCTTCCTTATTAGCACTCATTCCCATTCTAAAAGAAGGTTGGATTGATCAAAAATCAATCATCATTGATGGCAAGACCGGTGTCTCTGGTGCGGGGAGAGGGGTATCGCTAGGTACACATTTTGCTGAAACGAATGAAAATATTAAAGCCTATAAACTCGGCAAGCATCAACATATTCCTGAAATGGAACAGGTGTTGTCTGATATCACTAATCAAATAATTAATGTAACGTTTAGCACCCATCTTGTGCCAATGACACGAGGAATTATGTGCACCATTTATACAAAACTGTCTGAAACCATCACTTACGAGATGGTTGTTTCATTATACAAAGAATATTATCGCAACAGCCCGTTTGTGCGCATCCGTACAGACGGAAGTTATCCTTCAACAAAAGAAGTATATGCTTCCAATTACTGTGATATCGGGTTTGTCCTTGACGAACGAATGAATCAATTAATTATTGTTTCTGTTATTGACAATATGGTAAAAGGTGCTGCTGGGCAGGCGATCCAAAATTTAAATATCATGATGGGATGGCAAGAAACAATGGGATTAGAGTTATCCCCAATTTATCCATAATGGAGGGAATAAGATGGGCAAAATTATTACTTTAGATAAACAGATACCTTCAATCCTAAAAGGTGGCACCATTTCATCTCCAAAAGGATTTAAATCGGGTGGACTGCACTGTGGTCTTAGAAGAAAAAAGATGGATATTGGATGGATTTACTCGGAAGTTCCGGCAATTGCAGCAGGTGTTTTCACAACTAATTTATTTCAGGCAGCTCCTTTAACGGTGACACAAGAAAGTCTTTCAGTTGAAAATCAGCTGCAGGCCATTCTTGTTAATTCTGGGAATGCGAACGCATGCACGGGAGAAGAAGGAATGAGAAATGCTATTGAAATGAGAGAGCACTTCTCCAAGTCTCTCGGAATTCCACCCCATTTTGTCGCGGTAACCTCAACGGGAATTATCGGACAGCAGCTACCTATGGACAAAATTAACGATGGGATTGAGCAAATCAATGTGGCAACTCATCAAGAAGGCTATTTTGAACAAGCGATTTTAACAACTGACACCACTGTCAAACACGTTGCCACAAGTGTTGAAATTGACGGGAAAAAAGTGATTATTGGGGGAGCGGCTAAGGGCTCTGGGATGATTCACCCAAATATGGCAACGATGCTTGGTTTTGTGACGACCGATGCGTTAATCGCGCCAGATTCCCTGCAAGCAGCGCTAAAAGAAGTGACCAATCAAAGTTTCAATATGATTACAGTCGATGGAGACACGAGCACAAATGATATGGTGTTGGTTTTAGCAAATGGATTGGCAAAGAATAATGAATTAACATTGGATCACCCTCAATGGAATACTTTCATATCAGCATTGAAGATGGTGTGTGAGAAACTTGCTAAAATGATTGCGCGTGATGGAGAAGGAGCTACAAAGCTAATCGAAGTACAAGTAACAGGTGCGCTTGAAAAAAAAACCGCACAAGTGATTAGTAAAACGATTGTTGGTTCAAGCCTTGTGAAGACGGCGATTTTTGGGAGCGATGCGAATTGGGGGAGAATCGTTTGTGCCGTTGGCTATAGTGGAAAGATGATTGATCCAAATAAAATTTCTGTAAAAATTGGTGAAATACTTGTTGTGAAGAATGGTCTACCCCAACAATTCTGTGAGGAAATGGCGAAAACATATCTTGAAAACGAACTGATTAAAATCGAAGTCGATTTAAATGAAGGTATTGAAAAAGCAATCGCATGGGGATGTGATTTAACGTATGACTACGTTCGAATTAACGCATCTTATCGAACTTGAGAGGGGGATACTTATATGGAGTATTTGGTCATTAAGTGCGGAGGTAGTGTAATCGATGAACTTCCCCAATCCTTTTACCAGGAGTTGTGTGACATACAAACGTCAGGAAAGTATTTGCCAATTCTTGTCCATGGAGGGGGGAAACTGATTACGAGTTTGCTCAATCAACTAAATATCCCTTCTGTTTTTGTAAAAGGACTGAGGGTGACGACAGATGAAATGCTAAATGTAATTGAAATGGCTCTTAGTGGAAATGTAAATAAGTTAATTACTCGAAGTATCTTCCAATCAGGTGGGAAAGCGGTTGGCATAAGTGGAATAGATGGAGGGCTTTTAGAAGCAGTACAGATTGACGAAGCGCTTGGGTTTACAGGGGATGTGACAACTGTGAATGAAAAATGGTTAAATCAGTTGTGCAGCATGAAATACATTCCCGTAGTATCACCACTTGGAATGGATAAGAAAGGGCAAAGATACAATATTAATGCCGATACTGCTGCGGCTGCAATTGCTGCTAAATTACAATGTTCATTACTTTTAATGAGCGATATCCCAGGTATTTATGAAGAAAAGGACGGAAGAAAACAAACAATCCCAACAATATTCATAGATGAACTTGATGTCCTAATCAATAATGGGACGATTACCGACGGAATGATTCCGAAGGTGAACGCAGCAAAAGAGGCTCTTTTAAAAGGTGTTAAGGAAGTTGTCATTATGGACGGACGACAAGAAACCGGATTAACGCGTTATTGTCAGCAAGAAAACATAGGGACAAAATTAACCAAAAAAGAGGAGATGCTCTATGTCTAATCAATTGCTGCAAAAAAATGAGCAAACTGCTGTAATGAAAACATATAATAGATTTCCGATTACAGTAATGAAAGGGAAAGGTAGTTTTATTTGGGATGACCAAGAAGATAAGTATTTAGATTTCACCTCTGGAATTGCGACTTGCAATTTGGGACATGTTCCGGACTTTGTCCAAAATAAGGTGCAAGAACAACTATCAACATTATGGCATTGTTCGAATCTATACCATATTCCTTCTCAAGAAAAGCTTGCCCAATTATTAGTTCAAAACAGTTTTGATGGTCAAGTTTTTTTCTGCAATAGTGGGACTGAAGCAAATGAAGCTTTAATTAAACTAGCACGTAAGCATGCGGAAATGCGTGGGAAAAATAGTCGGAAAATCATAACCTTTACACAGTCCTTCCATGGAAGAACATTAGCTGCTTTGTCAGCAACAGGCCAAGAGAAACTACAAAAAGGATTTGCTCCGCTAGTTGAGGGATTTGAGCATCTGAAGTTTAACAGCTTTGATTCATTAAAGAAATTAGAATCAATGAATGCGTGTGGAGTATTACTTGAGCTCGTTCAAGGAGAAGGGGGCGTCATCCCAGCCAGTAAGGAATGGGTAGTGAAGCTTGCCGAAATCTGCAAGAAGAAAGAATTATTATTAATGATCGATGAAGTACAGACGGGTATCGGTAGGACCGGTTCCATGTTTGCTTATCAACAATATAATATTGTTCCAGATGTTATTTCACTTGCAAAAGGTCTTGGCTCAGGCTTTCCGATTGGTGCGGTGATTGCGTCAAATGAAGTATCTCAAGCATTTCAGCCTGGCAGTCACGGCAGTACATTTGGAGGAAACCCTTTAGCGACAACTGCCGCCCTTGCCACTGTCGAATACATCGTAGATAAAGATATAACTCTCAAGGTGCAACAAGTTGGAAGTTATTTATTTGAGAAATTGACTGACTTACAGAATGAGCATCCCCAAATAAAAGAAGTTCGAGGTTTGGGCTTACTAATTGGCGTCGTTTTAGAAGGCAAAGCGATTGACCTAGTTAAAAAATTGATGGCGAATAAAGTACTAGCGCTTACAGCTGGAGAATACGTTTTACGAATACTTCCCCCTTTGACGGTCTCAAAAGAAGAAGTAGATTTGTTTTGCGAAACGTTAGATCAAATTTTTACAGGGGAAGAATAAGGCACACCCCTTTTTACAACCAGTAGTATCTACTAAGTTCATCGCATAGTTCCTATTGAAAACTTGAAGTCACATGGGCTCCAAGTTTTCTTTGTGGAGAATTCTTTAGAGGTTGAATTAGTTAAAATAAAATCGTGCAATAGCTACAGTCCATTGAACTTGGAAGTATCGTAGAATAGACGAATTCCCATTGATGATATAGCTGGATAAAGGAATAATTTGTTTATTACAAGTAGCACAAATAAGACATAGATTCCCTAGATTTAATCACGATTATACTCACTAGGAACCAGTACTTCTCTCAAAATATCCTCATAAGCAAATAATTCCTTCAGTAATAGGTATTAAGGTCCTGTCACACAAGATTTAATTATAGGTATTCCTAACCGCTAAACAATTGAAAATCCCCTTTAATATAGAACTAATTTCGAATGTAATTTAGGTCTAATGCTATAAGTGTTTTAGAGTATAAACCAGTATAATGAATGTAAGAAGATATTTGGAAAAAGACAAAGCCAGCTAGAACCGTTAAATTCATATAATCTCTCGCTTATTGTTTACTTATATTTATACGAAAATATTAATACAAACAAAAAGATTCGGAATGAGTTACTTAAACTTAAAGGGGGTTAATGAGGTGAGTACTTCGGAAAATATTGAAGTTGGTGGACTTAATTTCAAGTGGAACATAGAAAATGGTCAATTTATCGTTGAAGAACAGGATGCCGTCCTTTTTTGGATTTCGAGTGCAATGAAAATGTTTTTCGATACAATTGAAGAAATTTCAGGAGAAGAAGCCTCAAACTTAGTTTTTGAAACAGCGGGTTTTCGTCAAGGATTAGTAGTAGGTGATTACTTTAGAAAAGTACTCGATGTTAGTGTTGATGATGCGGCTGCACTGATTACGAATACATATGCCGCAGCTGGATGGGGTCGCACGGTCATTCATGATTTAAACTTTGAAACAATGACATTGACGGCTCATCTTAAAGATAGCTGGGAACATAAAATTAATGTGGCACAAGGAAAGACTAAAGGCGGGAAGTTTCTTCCTGCACACTTTGCTGGAATTTTTACTGGTTTATTTGACACAAACATTTGGTATAAAGTAAACCAATATCAATTAGAGGGTTTTGATACGAGTATTGTTGAATACTTTCCATCTGATGTGAGTGTTTCCAAAAACATTCATCAATTAGCGAGAAGAAAAGAATCCGAACAAATCGTTCAATTAGAGGCGATCGTTGAAGAAAAAACTAGAGAACTAAAAAAACTAGTAAAACAGCTTTCATCGCCAATAATTCCTGTTTTGGAAGGTGTAGTGGTTGTTCCATTAATTGGTAAGTATGATGAAGAACGAGCAGAAGAACTCGTGATTAAAACGTTAACTAATTTACCATCTTATAAGGCAAGCTATCTCATTTTAGATTTAACAGGACTTAATAAAGACCTTAGCAATCACACAACAAGCCTTATTGAGAAAATTGGATCGGCAAGCGCTTTGATTGGCGCTAAAACCATTCTTGTGGGTATATCTGCTGAATTAAGTATGGTGATCTCACAATCAGCAATTAATTTATCCAAATTTGATTGTTTCCATTCGCTTCAACATGGGATTCATTATGCGTTAGCACAAAGTGGGCGAAAAATCGTCTGAAAACTAATATAGCAATATAAGTTTTTTGGTTCGTTTTTTCTATCAGGCAGAAACGTGCGAAGGAGCGAGTTGGGCAACAGGAAACTTTGGTTTAACTTATTCATATGTATTTCGGTGACTTCAGCAATTAGCTGGAGTCACCTTTTTATTTTCCTTTTATTTTTTAGGACGATATAGAAAATACTGTTATATCTATTGAAATATTCATTTATATATAGCAATAATTTTTTAACAAAATAAAAATAAAATAGATAAATATTCACAATTCATTGAATTATAGGAAATATTCTCTATAATAATAGAAAAGAAAGGACTAGATGCTAGATGAAAAAGGATTTACGAATTAATAGTAAGGTGTTTAGTGAAGGAACAATGAAGGCTCCAAACCGAGCGATGTTACGTGCTGTTGGTGTGACGGATGAAGATTTTAAGAAACCTATGATTGGAGTGGCAAGCACATGGAGTGAAGTGACTCCTTGTAATATACATATTCATGATTTGGCAGTGAGTGCTAAAAAAGGTGCAAGAGAAGCGGGGGGCGTGCCGTTCGTATTTAATACGATTACAGTATCCGATGGCATATCGATGGGAACTGATGGCATGCGCTATTCACTTCCAAGTCGAGACGTTATTGCGGATTCTATTGAGACGGTTGTAGGAGCTGAAAGCTTAGATGGCCTCGTTGCGATTGGCGGTTGTGATAAAAATATTCCGGGATGTTTAATTGCCATTGCGAATTCTGATGTGCCAGCAGTTTTTGTGTATGGAGGAACCATCTCTCCAGGAGTACATAATGGTCAAAATATTGATATTGTCTCTGTATTTGAAGGGGTAGGACAACATAATAACGGAGATATAAATGACGATACACTTCGAAAAATTGAATGTAATGCTTGTCCTGGAGCAGGTTCGTGCGGAGGGATGTATACCGCCAATACAATGGCATCTGCAGCTGAAGCGATGGGCATGAGTCTACCTGGTAGTTCATCGAATCCTGCGGAAACGCAAATGAAGCTACAAGATTGCGCATCTGCTGGAGCGGCTGTCTACAACTTGCTAGAGAAAGATATCTATCCAAAAGATATTATGACAAAAGAAGCATTTGAAAATGCAATAACAGTCATTATGGCACTTGGTGGATCAACGAATGCCGTATTACATCTACTTGCCATTGCTCATGCAATTGAAGTGGACTTAACAATAGAAGACTTTAACCGAATTCAAGAGAAAACACCGCATATTGCAGACTTAAAACCTAGTGGTAAGTATGTAATGGAAGATTTACATCGAGTTGGAGGCGTACAAGCTGTCATGAAATTGCTTTTAGAAGCAGGATATCTACATGGAGATTGTATGACCGTTACGGGGAAAACCGTGGCTGAAAATTTAAAAGAAGCACCAAGCCTAAGTGAAGGGCAGCAGGTTATCTTACCATTTGATCAACCATATCGAAAAGATGGACCATTAATTGTGTTAAAAGGGAATATATCTCCTAGTGGGGCGGTTGCTAAAGTTTCTGGTGTGAAAGTGAAGCGTCATACTGGACCCGCAAGAGTATTTAATAACGAAAAAGAAGCGACTGCAGCGGTGATTGCCAATCAGATTCATGAAGGGGATGTTTTGGTCATTCGCTATGTTGGACCAAAAGGCGGTCCGGGCATGCCGGAAATGCTATCAATTTCAGCAATTCTAGTTGGGAAAGGTCTAGGTGAAAAAGTGGCGCTCCTTACCGATGGTAGATTTTCGGGTGGCACACATGGGTTGGTCGTTGGTCATATTGCACCGGAAGCACAAGTTGGAGGGCCGATTGCTCTATTAAAAGAAGGTGATTTGGTAACCATCGATTCTGATAAGCAAGAAGTTTCTATGGATGTGTCGGATGCGGAGCTTGAAGAACGCCGCAAAGAATGGGTTGCTCCTCAACTATATAAAAAGGGAGTTCTCGGAAAATATGCTCACAATGTTTCGTGCTCATCAAAAGGCGCAGTTACAGATTACTTGAATCGCTGAAAAGAGGTAATAGAGTGAGTTATATCGATGAATTAAAAAACGCGCTCTCTCCAGAGAGGGTGTCCACAAATGAAGCGATTTTACATCAACACAGCAAAGACGAATCCTATCATGCCCCCTCTTTGCCAGATGCTGTTGTATTCCCTCTTAGTGCTGAAGAAGTAAGCAAAGTAATGGGAATCGCAGAAAATTATAGGATTCCAATCGTCCCTTTTGGATTAGGGACTAGTTTAGAGGGGCATGTGATTCCCTATAATGGTGGAATTTCAGTTGATTTTTCCTTAATGGATAAAATTATCGAAGTTTTCCCAAAAGACTTTTTAGTAAAAGTTCAGCCAGGGGTCACTCGGTCAAAGTTAAATAAAGAATTAAAAAAGCACGGACTGTTTTTTTCAGTTGATCCAGGTGCAGATGCAACTCTAGGAGGAATGGCGGCAACGAATGCTAGCGGAACAACTTCTGTTCGTTACGGCATTATGCGTGACCAAGTAAGAGATTTAGAAGTAGTACTTGCTAACGGAACCATCATGCATACCGGCAATTTGGCAGCCAAGTCTTCCTCTGGCTATAACTTAAATGGATTATTCGTTGGGTCAGAAGGCACACTAGGGTGTTTTACGGAACTAACATTAAAAGTCTATGGAATTCCTGAAATGATAGTAGCGGCAAGGGCTTCATTTAAGACAATAGGTCAAGCGGTAGATGCAGTAGTTGGCATTCTATCGGCAGGCATTCAAGTCGCTCGAATCGAATTAGTGGATCAACAATCAATGGCTCAAGTCAATGTCTATAGTAAGACAGACTATCTGGAAGCACCGACACTCTTTTTGGAGTTTCATGGCAATGAAGCAGGTCTTATGCAGGATATGGAATTTGCCAAAGAGCTATTAGCAGATCATCAATGTACAGAATTTAAATTTGAAGCAGATGTAGAGTCACGTAATCGACTCTGGGAAGCACGCCATAATTTAGCTTACGCAGTTATGAGGGCTTATCCAGGCAAAAAACTAATGGTTACAGATGTTTGTCTTCCGATCTCCGAATTAGCAAATGGTATTGAATCTGCACAGGAAGCAATGCATAGCAGTGGACTCGAGGGTGGAATTGTTGGTCATGTAGGAGATGGAAATTATCACGTGATCTTGATGTTGGATTTGGAGAATGAAGAAGAAGTGAAAAAAGCTGAAATTTTCAATCGACATATTGTTGAATATGCACTCAGTAAAGGAGGCTCATGCACAGGGGAACATGGTGTAGGGGTCGGAAAAATGAAATACCAATCCTTAGAACATGGAAACTCTTTACAAGTGATGCAAGCAATGAAAAAGATGTTTGACCCGCATAACCTTTTAAATCCAGGAAAAATGTTTTATGTAGAAAATTAATAAAGAGCAATAAAGGGGGAAATAAAATGAAAAGAAAATTAGGATTTATGTCAGTGCTTCTTGCTGGCGCATTAACATTGGCGGGGTG
>JBFGKX010000086.1:0-9375 GCA_041576455.1 Paenisporosarcina sp.
GGGAACAACACCTAAGTCTTCGGATATGGTCTAGGTTCTCTGAAAGTGCCACAGTGACGGAGCTGACTCGGAAACGTTTCAGGTGGAACGAGGTAAACCCCACGAGCGAGAAACCCAAATTATGGTAGGGGCACTCTCATGCAGGAATTCAACGAATTGAGAGACAGACATAGTCTGTAGATAGATGATTACTACTCACCTGTACGAGGCATTCGCCGTTTGAGTACGTGATAACAAAACATGGCTTATTGGGTTTTCTAATGGTTATACTTGACTAAACAAGCTCTCCACTAAAACGGAGAGCTTTTCTTCATAAAAAAACAACTATAAATGATGTGAAAAAGAGAGGATGAGATGATGACCACTCATCGATTAGTAGCAACTTCAGCAATGGGTTTAGAATCCATTGTAGCAGATGAAGTGAAAGCATTAGGATTTGAGACGCAAACAGAAAACGGTAAAATTTATTTTGAAGGTGATGAGCGAGCAA
Organism: Paenisporosarcina sp.; assembly: GCA_041576455.1. GTDB lineage: Bacteria > Bacillota > Bacilli > Bacillales_A > Planococcaceae > Paenisporosarcina. The sequence continues at coordinate 491 of JBFGKX010000086.1, forward strand.
TCGCTCGTGCGAACATGTGGTTACGCGTTGCAGACCGCGTGAAAATTATTGCCGGTGATTTTAGAGCAACTACGTTTGATCAGTTATTTGAGCAAACGAAAGCCATTCCATGGGAGAAATATTTACCTGTAGATGCTGCGTTTCCGGTCCAAGGAAAGTCTGTCAAATCAAAACTATTTAGTGTGCCGGATTGCCAAGCGATTGTAAAAAAAGCAATTGCGGAACGTTTGAAGCTCGCACATAAACGAATTGGATTTTTAGATGAATCTGGTGCAACTTTCAAGATAGAAGTGAGTATACTTAAAGATGTAGTAAAACTTTCCATTGATACGAGTGGTGCTGGACTACATAAGCGTGGCTACCGATTAGATCAAGGGGAAGCGCCTTTGAAAGAAACTCTTGCAGCGGCACTTGTGTATATCTCTAAGTGGAATCCAAATCGTCCGTTTGTCGATCCATTTTGCGGTTCAGGCACAATTCCGATTGAAGCAGCCATGATTGGGCAAAATTTAGCGCCAGGTTATAATCGTGAATTTATTAGTGAAGACTGGCCATGGATGTCGCAAAAAATATGGGATGAAGTTCGACAAGAAGCTGAGGATTTAGCGAACTATGATCAGCCTTTAGACATTCTTGGAACGGATATTGATCCTAGAATGATTGAAATCGCATCGAATAATGCAATTGAAGCCGGATTTTCTGACTTGATTCAGTTTAAACAGCGCCAACTTCGAGATTTCTCTACCTCTTCTTTAGATGGAGTGATGATTGGAAATCCACCATATGGTGAGCGTATAGGCGAAAAAGAAACAATCGAAAATATGATTATGGACATGGGACGCATGATGGATGCTCATCCAACATGGTCTGTATATATGTTATCTTCAATGGCAGATTTTGAAAATTTATATGGTCGCAAAACGACTAAGAAACGAAAATTATTTAATGGATTCATCGAAACGAACTACTATCAATATTGGGGTAAAAAATCCCTACGTGAATAGCAAACTAAACGGATAGGCTGACCTATCCGTTTTCTTATCGTTTGAAAGGAGATTACTATGAAGCAAACATTACCATTTGAGCTCTCCAAAGATCGTTCTTTTTTCGAATCACTCGGTGATTGGATGGGGGATGTCTTATATGATGAACTACCTGAAAAAGGATTTGAATGTCGAGACGAACAAATTTACATGGCGTATCAAATTGAGAAATCATTAAAAGAAAAAAGTGTTTTATTTGCAGAAGCTGGTGTTGGAACAGGAAAAACCATTGCTTATTTATTGCCAGCCATTTCGTATGCACGTTACACAGGGAAGCCAGCATTAATTTCTTGTGCAGATGAAACCCTGATTGATCAACTTGTAAAAAAAGAAGGCGATATCCAAAAGCTTCAAGATACACTTGGGTGGAATATCGATGTACGTCTAGCGAAATCACGTAATCAATACTTGTGTTTAAAAAGAATGGAACATGAACAAAAAACCAATGATGAAGACTTCTTAGAACAAATAGAAGACGGAATTCCGGACTTTGTTTATGGACATCAATCTCTACAATCCGTTTTCCCGTACGGAGAACGTAGTGCGTTTCCTGATGTCAGTGATGAAGATTGGCAAAAAGTGAATTATCATCCTATTCAACAATGTGCTGTTTGTGATATTCGCAATCGCTGTGGGCAAACGATACATCGACAGAATTATCGGGAAGCAGCTGATTTAATCATTTGTTCACACGACTTTTTAATGGAACATATTTGGACAAAAGAATCACGCGTGCGTGAAGGCCAAATGCCATTGTTGCCTGAAGTGTCTATGATAGTTTTAGATGAAGGGCATTTGTTAGAGTTCGCAGCGCAACGAGCGTTGACGTACGAAGTTCAAAGCCAAACGCTTACATCTTTAATTGACCGTGTCGCGCAAGATGGCGTTCGTGAAAAAACGTTGCACTTACTAGAATCCTTACAAGACTTGCATGATGATTTCTTCAAAGAATTGCTTACGCATGCGTATGGCGAAGAAGGCGAACGTCTGCACATTAAAAAAACCGAGCGTGTGTTGCAAATCGGACAACAACTCGTACAGTTAGTTGAACAAATCCTTGAAGAATTTGTGTTCGAGTCTGAACTATATACTATTGATGAGTATGACCTTCGGATGGTTGAAGAGTATTTAGAGCAGTATGTTTTCTCGCTTCAACTATTTGTGAAAAATGGGGATGCTGTCGATTGGTTAGAAGAAAAAGACGGCCTTGAAACACTTGTCATTATGCCGCGTCTCGTAACAGATATTTTGAATGAGAAATTATTTACAGGGACATTGCCAGTCGTCTTTTCATCTGCGACCTTATCTGTAAATAAAGACTTTAGCTATATCTCAGATGCACTAGGTATCGACCAATTCCATTCGTTTAGTGTATCTTCTCCGTTCGATTACGAAGAAGTAATGAAAATATATGGTCATACCGTAAATAGCAGTGAAAAGGGTCATAAAACGCGTGAACTTTTAGCGGCGTCGAATGAACCGACGCTTATCTTATTTAAATCAAAACATGACATGGTCACGTTTGAACAGAGCTTACCTCTAGAAGAAAGAGTGAGCATGGTATTTGAAGGTGAACGAGAACTATCATCCATTGTGCGAGATTTCCAAGCAGGGCATATTTCGACATTATGTTCATACCATTTATGGGAAGGGCTAGATTTACCTGCAGAAGCGTTAACACGTGTGATTATTTTTGACTTGCCATTCCCACCAAAAGATCCTTTATTTGATGCGAAACGCAAGTTTTCAAACAATCCATTTGAAGAAGTAGAATTGCCATTTATGCTGCTTCGTCTTCAACAAGGGATTGGACGACTGATTCGTACATCGGCGGATCATGGATCCATTCATTTGTTGTTAAACGAAAAAGAACATCCATTAAAAGAATCTTTCACGCAAGTATTACCAGTAGAGATTACTTGGACTTAACGAAGAGAAGATTAATTAGCTTAATGCTTTAAGACTGTAGGCAAACTCATTTTAATGAGTTTGCCTACAGTCTTTTTCATTTAAACTTAAAGAATGACCAATCATTTGGAATCTGAGCCCTTTCCTGCGGACGAACGCCTCAATCTCCTCGACCTAAAGGTCTGCGGGGCTTTCGGCATCCGTTTTTCCGCGGGAGTGGCTCTGATTCCTTTCCTTTTTTAAAAGTACTGCTTGAGGTGACTATAATGCTTTCAAAACAGTATTCCATCCAACGAGAACAAATTGAAATGATTACTTTAGAACAACTTGTACTTGCAAATCTCCTTGTTCGCAAAATTGAGTCTGCGCTTAATTTCTCTTTTATTTATGAATTGGTAGAAGGTATGTATTCAGAAGTAGGTCGTCTAAGTATAGAACCTGATATCTTAATTAAACTGGCATTCATTCAATATACCTTTGGTATTCGCTCAATGCGTAAGACGAACGAAGAAGTTGATACGAATATGGCTTATCGCCGGTTCCTAGGCTATGGTTTCCATGATAAGGTGCCACACTTGTCAACGGTTTGAAAAAACTACGAAGGTCGTTTTAAAGACACCGACCTTTTTGAAAAAATCTTCTACCGCATACTAAAACAAGCTACGGAAAAGAAGTTTAGTAGTGCAGAGTAAATATTTATCGCATGGAAAATCTAGTGCTAATAAGCACAAGTTTGAAAAGAAAGTCGTTCGTAAAGAAGCTCAAGTTTATCAAGAACGCCTTCAAGAAAAGATTAACCAAGATTGGGAAAATCATGTTTCGAAGCTAGCGAAGTGATGCAGAAACAGGAGTACTGGTTATCGAAGTGTAGAGGAGCTTTGGCACACGCCATTGGAAAGAGTACTTGTTATGCGGAATATCAACACAAACACTTGAAATAGCTGATTAAAAAACTAGAAAAAACACTAAATTGATCGGAATGGCCACTTTCCGTGGGCTCGTGCCGAATTAACACGAGTTCTGCTCTAGTGGATTTCGACGTCTTCGCCTTCCCACAGGAGTCGGCCGTTCCCTTCATATAATTGAAGTGGTGATTGCTTATGATGAGTAAAAATTCTTGCTATATGAAAGAATAAGTTTCATTGCCTTCAATTAAATGTTTGTCAGTGATTGTGATAAAATAAAAGAGATGTTTGATTAGTTTAGGGGGATGTACATGGGCACAAATGAAAAGTTTATAAATTATGTAAAGAAGATGGAAGCTTATAATGAAGCGATTAGCTTAATCTATTGGGATTTACGTACCGGAGCTCCTAAAAAAGGAATCGATCAACGCTCAGAAGTGATCGGCACATTATCTTCAGAAGCATTTGCTATGAAAACGTCTGATGAATTAGCAAGTATGCTTGAGGAACTTGAACAGAAATTAGATTCATTAGATCCAATTACAAAACAAACGTATAAAAAAGTAAAAAAAGAATATGAAATGAACAATAAAATTCCGGCTGATGAATACAAAGCTTTTGTTATTTTGACATCTAAAGGTGAATCCGTATGGGAAGAAGCGAAAGAGAAAAATGATTTTTCAATGTTCTATCCATATTTAAAAGAAATTGTGGAAACCACGAAAAAATTCGTTTCTTATTGGGGTGTTAAAGACAACAACCCTTATAACACATTACTTGATGAATTTGAACCAGGAATGACAACTGAAATTTTAGATAGCGTCTTTGGTGAATTACGAAATAAAATAGTACCGCTTGTGAAAAAGATTTCAGAGTCACCAAATCAACCAGAAACGGCATTTCTATTTAAACATTTCCCTAAAGAGAAGCAAAAACAATTTAGCTTAGATGTTTTAAAACAGCTTGGGTATGATTTCGATGCTGGTCGTTTAGATGAGACAGTTCATCCATTTGCGACTGGGCTAAATCGCGGTGATGTTCGTATCACGACCAAATATGATGATCATGATTTCCGAACTGCGATTTTTGGCACCATCCATGAATGTGGCCATGCTCTGTACGAACAAAACTTCGCTGAAGAATTAGACGGTCTTCCATTAGCAGATGGAACGTCGATGGGGATTCATGAATCACAGTCTTTGTTCTATGAAAACTTTGTAGGGCGTAACGAAAAGTTTTGGGAACATAACTATGCAACCCTTCAAGCTTATGCACCTGAACAATTTGGCCATGTTGCAGTGGAAGATTTCTTGGCAGCCATCAATGAATCGAAGGCTTCATTAATTCGAATCGAAGCGGATGAATTAACGTATCCACTTCATATCATGATTCGTTATGAAATTGAAAAAGGTTTGTTTAATGGGGACATGAAAGTAGAAAACCTTCCACAAATTTGGAATGATAAATATGAAGAATATTTAGGCATTCGACCTTCAAACGATGCTGAAGGAATTTTACAAGACGTTCACTGGGCAGGTGGCGCATTTGGTTACTTCCCTTCCTACGCACTTGGCTTCTTGTACGCATCTCAACTGAAAGTGGCGATGTTAAAAGATTTGCCAAACTTTGATGAACTTTGTGCAACAGGTGAATTGGCACCTGTTAAAAACTGGCTGACAGAAAAAGTACATCGTCACGGCAGTATGAAAGAGCCACTCGAAATCTTAACAGAAGCGACAGGCGAAGGGCTAAATGCGACGTATTTAGTGGAGTACTTAGAAGAGAAGTACGGACGTATTTATAAACTGAATAAATAACCATTAATTATGCAGGTTTCCATGCGCATTTGAAAGCAAATAAAGGAACTATAACTTACTGATGAACAGACCCAAGTGGTGCTATTGCCGCCGTTCGGGTCTGTTTTTTTTGGCAAACTTGCGGCTGACATGTATCCAATGCGCTCTACAACCTAGTTATTCAATGGTTATATTTCTTTGGTTAATGAGTAAATAGTGTTCTTCTAACTTAGAAAAAAGCTGCCGAAGATACAATATCGGCAGCTTCTTGTGGTTCTACCCAGTTGATTGCTACTTTCAAATATAATGTTAATTTAATTTTTAAATATTCAATTATTTTTAGAAAAAATGTTAAAATAATACTATCCATATTTTACAAATACATTAACTAGATTGAAGGTATAAAATGATTATCTATAATGAAACAGCTTCTAAATTTATTGACCATGTGCTTGAGAGTAATATAGGTAATGTTTTACTTACCAACATACAGGATAAAATGAATCGTTCAATTTCGGCTAGCGAACTTCGTTCATGGACTAACTCATTACCTCAAATGGCTAAGATTTTGAGAGATGCGCAGTTAAAAGAAGATACTCATGTTTTATTAGAATATAAATTACCATCTACTGAAAAACGAATTGATTTTCTTATTACAGGTGAAGATATTAAGGGAACTCAAAACGCAGTTATTGTTGAATTAAAACAATGGCAACAATCAAAAATTGCAAAAGGTGATGGAATCGTTAAAACTTTCTTGGGAAATAGAGTACGTGAAACTGTCCATCCATCCTATCAATCCTTATCTTATAAACGATATTTAGAAAATTTTAATGAAGCGCTTTATCATGACTCATCTATTAATTTGACATCATGTGCGTATTTACATAACTATATCCCTAATAGGAACCGTTTAGAAGAACCCCTGCTGGATAAGCGTTACCAATCGTACGTAGAGCAATCACCGATATATTTTCAGTTCGATGATCAAATATTAATGAAAATGATTAAGGATTCTGTCTCAGAAGGAAAGGGTACAGAAATTGCCAAAAAAATTGAAGAAGGCAAAATAAAGCCTTCCAAAAGATTAGTAGAATCAGTCAATTCTTTATTTGAAGGTAATGAAGAGTTTATACTGCTTGATGAACAAAAAGTAGCTTATGAAAAAGTGTTATCAATTTATAAGAACTTAGATCTGAACTCTGATGTTAAGCATACAATCCTTATCAAAGGTGGTCCAGGGACAGGTAAGTCGGTCATCGGATTGAATCTACTGAATTTCTTATTAGGTGAAGAAGCAACAATCGAATACATCACACCAAATCAATCGTTTCGTGAGATCCTTCGTAAGAAGCTGATTGGCAAAAGTGGCTTTGTTGAAATTCGAAGCTTATTCAAAGGTTCTGCTTCTTATGTAGAAATACCAAACAACTATTACAATGTTCTTGTATGTGACGAAGCTCATCGTTTAAAGAATCAAGGACATATGAAACGGAAAATAGAAGGTGAAAATCAAGCAACGCAAATTATTCGAGCCAGTAGAATGAGCGTCTTTTTTATCGATGACGAACAAGTCATTTCGAATAAAGACATAGGTCGATTTGAATTATTGAAACAAGAAGCGGTAAAGCAGAATTCAACTGTCCATATCGTCGAACTCGATTCACAATTCCGATGTGCAGGTTCAGGTAATTATCTAGAGTGGTTGGACGATCATTTATACGATCGAAAACAAGATATCCAGCTAGATGGTGATTTTGATTTTCAACTAGTCGATTCTCCGCAAGAACTATTTAAAAGAGTTGTGGAAGAAAAGCATGGAAGACTTTTAGCTGGTTACGCTTGGGAATGGAATACTAAGCCAGTAAACGGTGAGTTATCGAAAGATGTTGTTATCGAAGCTCATGATTTTGCGATGCCATGGAATGATCCAGCACGAATAGATTGGGCAATCCATCCAGAAGGCTCTCATCAAATCGGTTGCATCCATACTGTTCAAGGACTTGAAATGGAATACGTAGGTGTAATTATCGGCAATGATTTAACCTATAATCCACAAACTCAATTACTCGAAGTCAAACGCGAAAACTTCAAAGACAAAGGTGCAAGACCAGCCAAACCGAAGAAGAAATATGCAATTGATCCACTTGATTTATTGGTTAGAAATACTTATAAGACATTGATGACCCGTGGAATGAAAGGGTGTTATGTATATTGTGTAGATGAAAATTTGAGGGATTACATTAAAAATAGCATGATTTAAGAGGCATATTATTAACAATAATACACGCTCAACGTAATGAACCATCCTTAAATAACAGATGGTTTTTAAAAATGTTCACATTGGAAGGTAGCGTCAAGAAGTTTGTGTAAATACAGAAAAACTTTTCTTGTAGGTGCACCCATTTCTTAATTTTCTTTGAACATGGCTGCCAGTTCTGCTCGAGCTTGATCAAAACCTTATTAACATCGAGAAGGGAACTTTTGATTGTATATGTCAAACTGAGAAACAAGAAAGCTCTCAAGGGATTCTTCATTTGGAAACTGTTCTTTACGTTTACTATATTTCTTGATTTGCTTATTAAACGACTCAATTAAATTCGTTGAATAAATGCTTCTCCAAATCGATTTAGGAAAGCTGTAGAACGTGAATATATATGGGGTTTCCATTAATGATTTTGTCACTTTAGGATAAGCTGATTTCCACTTTTTCACGAAATCTTCTAATGCTTTTTCACCCATTTCACGATTCTCAGAGCGATAGACCGATTTGAAATCTTCACAGATTTCTAAACGGTCTGTTACACGGACTTTGTGCGCGATATTTCGAGAAAGGTGAACGCAACATGATTGGTATTGAGAATCAGGGAAAACTTCAAAAATGCGATCAGTAATGCCTTTCAGACCATCTGAAATAAACAAAAGAATTTCTTTTGTACCTCGAGCCTTCAAATCGTCTAACAGCTCTTTCCAAACGAAAGCAGATTCAGTTGGCGCAATCGTATAAGTAAGTACTTCTTTAAAGCCATCCTCACGGATTCCAACTGCAATATAGACGGCTTCTTTGGAAACAGTGTCACGCTTAAGGGCAATATAAGTAGCGTCTAAATAAACGCACACATACCGAGAATCCAGCGTTCGTGTTTTAAAAGCTTCCACTTGTTCACTCATCGCTTTTGTCATATTGGAAATCGTTTGTGGCGTGTAATGATGACCATACATTTTTTCAAGCA
>JBFGKX010000087.1:0-9333 GCA_041576455.1 Paenisporosarcina sp.
ATTCGGTCTTGTCGGTATACAAGCACCTGTTACAAAAGCTGCAGTGGGAGATTTTGATTTAACCATCATGCATACAAACGACACGCATGCAAATCTGGATAATGTAGCAAAACGTGCTGGCCTTGTTAAATCGATTCGTGCAGAAAAGACAAACAGTTTATTGTTAGATGCTGGCGATGTATTTTCGGGCACGCTTTATTTTAATGAGTTTAAGGGCCAAGCCGATTTAGCGTTCATGAACTATATGGGATACGACGCAATGACATTCGGAAATCACGAATTTGATTTAGGAGCTAGTGAAGATGGCCACAAAGCTTTAGTAGATTTTATTAAAGGCGCATCATTTCCAATTGTAAGTGCTAATGTTGATTTATCAGCAGATCCATTGTTTACAGGACTGAAAAATGATTCTTACGAAGCAACTCCAGTAAATGGACAAATCTATAATGGAATTATTAAAGAAATGAACGGAGAAAAAGTAGGGATTTTTGGTTTAACGACTGAAGAGACTTCTTCAATTTCAAGTCCTGATAAAGTGGCATTTGAGGACTATATTGCTTCTGCAAAAGCTGCAGTACAGGCATTTGAAATAGCCGGGGTTAATAAAATTATTGCAGTTACTCACATTGGGTTTGATGATTCAGCTGCATTTGATAATGATTTATTGCTTGCTGAAAGTGTGGAAGGAATCGACGTTATTGTTGGTGGTCATTCACATACGAAATTAAATGAAGGGATGGTAGCTACTAAATTCAATGATCCTACCATCATCGTTCAAGCGGGTCAATATGGAGAAAATTTGGGTCAGCTAGATGTCACATTTAATGCGAGTGGTGTTATTACTAGTCATTCAGGTAAATTATTGCCGGTTAAAGACTTAGTGGCAGATGAAGAAGCGGCTGCTATGCTTGTGCCATATGCTGAAAAAATTGCTGAAGTGAAGAATAAGTTAACTGGTGCTGTTTCTGAGGTTATTCTTGATGGCTCTCGAGGTTTATGGGGGGTTCGTGCTGGTGAAACTAATTTAGGGAATTTAATTGCAGATGGAATGCTGGCAACAGCTAAGAAAATTGATCCGAATACAGTAATTGCCATTCAAAATGGTGGTGGTATTCGTGCATCAATTGATAAAGGCGATATTACGGTTGGAGAGGTTTTAACAGTAATGCCATTTGGTAATAGTTTAGGAATTATGAACTTAAAAGGATCTGAGATTCTTGCAGCCTTAGAGCATAGTTTCAAAGATTTTCCGAAAGAAAATGGTGGGTTCTTGCATATGTCTGGAATGAAAGTTGTATTTGATGGAACAGCTCCCGCTGGAGACAGAGTGTTGACTGTTTACATTGGGGAAGACGAATTAGTTGTAGATAAAATGTACAAAGTTGCGACAAATACCTTCACAGCTAAAGGTGGAGATGGATATTCAATGTTTGCAACCGCTTATGCAGAAGGACGTGTTTCAGAACCAGGAAATGCTGACTGGGAAATGTTTATCAATTACGTTACTTCCTTAAACAAAGTAGCACCTTTGGTAGAGGGACGTATTTTAGCGAAAATTCCATTTAATGATGTTTCTTACGAATCTTGGTACTTTAAATATGTTCAAGATCTTTTCTATCAAGGGTTAATTAAAGGGAAATCAGAAGCAGCTTTTGCACCAAAAGATAATCTTACACGTGCACAAGCAGTATCACTAATTATACGAGGTCTTGGATTAACATCAGACCAAAAGTCGCCATTCACGGATATTTCAAGTTACAGTGTTGAAACACAAGCAGAAATTGATGCTGCCTATGCAGCAGGAATTATTTTCGGTGTTGAAGGGAAGTTTATGCCTGGTTCAAATGTAACAAGAGCCCAATTTGCCTTAATGTTAAATCGTGCATTTAATAAAGTTTCTGACGAGCCTTACGTTAATAAATTTGAACCAACCTATTCAGATCTTGGTAACTACAATGATGAAACCAAGAATGCAATTCAAATGTTAAATGAATTAACAATTGCGCAAGGGGAAAATGGCAAATTTATGCCTGGTCAATTTGCATCTCGTGCTCATGCTTCGAAGATGGTTTCTAATTTTTTGCAAAACATTAAATAGTAATGCAGACGACCTTGGTGGATTTATGCCAAGGTCTTCTTTTCATATATTTTCTAATATTTTGTTTCTGCAAATACTCGATGTAGTCATATTTCAAAACGTGAAATCGTAAGCTATGTTATTTCATCATTTTCTATGATGATTGGACAAAAAGATGCGTCGGCTTGAGAGGAATATCCGTGAAATTAATTGTTTCTGCAGATACTTTTTAGCTTCCCTCTCCTAAAAAAAATAGTAAATTGGTGGTTTTATAAAAATAGTCTCAATTATTTTACAATATATCCTTCTCATTCTATTTACGCGTATACTAGAGAAATAAGATCTATCGGAGGGACATAAATGAAAAAGATAGGTATCATATTGTTTTTCATCCTATTAAAAAGTTTACCAGTTGCTCATGCGGATCAATTTGCATTATCTGGTGTAGTTATCGTAGAGCAGGTGAATGTGCAAGATGAGAAGGGAGTGAGCATCGGAACCCTTTTTAAAGGAGCGAAAATAAATTATGAGCTAGTAAATGACCAATTGATGAAATTTTCATTTCAGGGCAAAGAAGTCTTTATCAAAGCAAATGACATTGAATACCTTGGAGAAACTAATTCCTCAATAAATGAAAAAAATATTGGATTTATCAATACAAACGAATCATACACGCTGTATCAAGAACCTTCAATTAATAGTATGAAGGTATTCGTAGGTCTTCAAGAAGAAAAAATTCAAGTTCGAACTATTACGAAAAGGTTTTTTGAAGTGGAAATTGCCGGCGTTGTCGCTTATTTACCAATTGAACAAGGAGTAGCTATTTTTGATAAATCCACGTCATTTGACGTCATTGGAAAGAATGTGCCAGTATATGAAATGGCAAAAGGTAGACTTGTCCATAAAGGAACCCTTGCATACAATACATCATGGAAAATAGAGCGCGAATCAGGTAACTTTCATGTTCTTCGGATTGGTTCTAAAGAAGTACTCATCCCACTTGTAAATACATTTCCATCACAGAAACATCCATCTGTACAAATTCCAAAATCCGCAAAATATCCTCTCTCATTATTCACTGAAAAACAAACACCCGTTTTTACAAAAGATGGACGTGCATTGGGTTCTGTCAATAAAGGAACAAAAGTGCATATTAAAGGAATTGATGGAAGAAGAGCAATTATCAATTTTCTTGGGAAAGAGGCGCGAATCTACTTTAACCATCTCACTCATCAAAATGCTATACAACCAAAACAGAATTTTTCATACTTAAAAACAGTCTATTACCTTCAAGTTTTCGCGACCATGTATCCTGAATTCACGGAAATAAGAAAAATCGGGAAATCTTTAGAAGGAAGAGACATTTATGCATTTAAATTAGGAAAAGGGAAAAAAGAAATATTAATGGATGCTTCAGTCCATGCACGAGAACATATGACTACGAATGTCTTGTTGGAGAAGATTGATATATATAGTTATCAATATTTAAACAACTTGATATATGAGAGTTTTCCGGCAAGGTCAATCTTAAACAATGTATCAATTTGGTTTATCCCAATGGTAAATCCAGATGGTGTGACACTAGTGCAGTCAGGCGCTAAAAGTGTTCAAAATGGCTTGCTCGCTACCAAAATTAATAAAGGAAGCACATCATTTGAAGCTTGGAAGGCAAATGTTAGAGGTGTGGATCTCAATGATAATTTTGATTCAGGTTGGGAAATGATCTCTACATCTATTACTAGACCCAATTCGTGGGGATATCGTGGTCTGAAAGTTTTCTCGGAACCTGAATCCCAAGCTTTACGTAATTTTGTGGAAAGTAGAAATTTTAAAGGCTATTATTCGTATCATTCCTCTGGTCAAATTATTTATTGGTTTAATTTCCAAAAAGGAGAACAAGCCACTAGAGACATTAAAATAGCAAAACAAGTAGCGGCCTTAACGGGCTATAAACTGATACCTCCACTTTATTTGGAAGGTTCTGGTGCTACTACAGACTGGTTTATCAAAAAAACAAAAATGCCAGGGCTTGTAATTGAGATTTCACCTTATGTTGGAAATAGACCTGTTCCATTGGCCCATTGGGATTCTATTTGGAAACAGAATCACAAAGTAGGATTTTTCTTAGCAAAAGAAGCGAATTCGAGATAAGTGTCGAAGTTTTTAAAACTTCTATTCGTATTGTTATTCATGTTTGATTTCATGTGTAAGAATAATTATTTATTTAAATTAAATAGTGCGAAGAAAGGACTTAAAATTTCGTCTAAGATTTAATAAATGTGGGTATACATGAATAGAATAAGGGGTAAGATTAATAAGATGGATATCATTGGCTAAAATATTTTACGTTCTATTTCTACTAACCTTTTTCGAGGTTCATTGATTTAATAAAAGCAAAATCTATTCTTCTTAATCGTACGCTAACTCGTTGCACTCGTTTTGAATATTTTATTGATATGTTCCCAAATAATGAACTGAAAGACATGAAAATATGCTAGATTATGAGTATACGCATATGGTTCCACATTAATTATTGCCTTCCTATATTTCGTATGCTAAAAAAAGGGGTGAGAACGTTGAAAAAAGTACTTTCTTTTGTAACGGCTATGTTAGTATCTACTACTCTCTTTTTAAACAATGTACATGCAGAAGTTCACTTTTCTGATGTGCGAAAAGATCATTGGGCATATGATTCAATTCAATTTGTATCAAATTTAAACATCGTAAACGGTTATCAAGATGGAACTTATCATCCAAATGAATTTATTACAAGGGCTCAAGCAGCAAAAGTGTTAGCTAAAGCATTAAAGCTTGATCTATCTACAGAATACTCACCTAAGTTTATTGATGTATCTATAAAGCACTCCGCTTATAAACAAATCGCCAAGTTAACAGAACTAGGCATCTTTCAAAATAACAAGTTATTTCATCCAAACGATTATTTGTCTCGAGGGCAGTTGTCGAAAATCCTTGCGAAGGGTTTTAAAATTGAAGTGGACAATGTGAATAAACAGAAGTTTTCAGATGTCTCTTTAGATTATTGGGCTTATCATTATATTCATACTTTAGCAGAAATCAAAATTTCAAAGGGTGTGGATGATGTTCATTTTAAGCCTACTGGAACTGTTACTAGAGCTCACATGGCTGCTAATATAGAAAGAGCAATAAAATTTAAAGAGCTAGAAAAGAAATATCAAGTTGTATATGACTATCTGAAACAACAATATATTTTTAGTGAACCTCAATACTCTTCCTTCTCACATAAAACAGTGAGTTTGGTAAATATAGAGCGGAAGAAAGCAGGATTGCCTTTATTAACATTAGATGAAGAACTATCTCAAGTTGCCTTAATTAAATCAAAAGATTTGGCGGAACATGGGTATTGGGACCATCACTCACCACTTTATGGACCACCTTGGGAAATGGCTGGCAACTTTGATTATACCTACAGAAGTTTTGGAGAAAATATTGCTAGGAACTATCATTCACCTGAAGAAGTTGTCAAAGCATGGATGAATTCAGAAGGCCATCGGGCAAATATTCTTAAAGCAAATTATACTCAACTTGGTGTTGGGATTACAGAAGATCAGGATGGAAATTTATATTGGGTTCATATGTTTGCAAGCAAATAAAAAAGCGTGAAGATTCTATGGGGTCAGTCCCATGTGAATCTTCACGCTTTTTTAAATAAATTATCGAGTAATCTGTCGAATGATCAGTTTTAATAATTTGATAGCGTATCAATAGCAAATATATCATTTTAATACTGTAATGAAACTGTTACATACTTGTAACGTTTATTCGTAATTCTCTGTGGTACACTGCTATTAGTATTTTAAGAAAATTTTCAGCTTGGAAGGGGAACATCTAGATTCATGAAAAAATGGTTATTACCTGTATTTGCTTCATTCATTTTAATGACGACTAATACTCAAACTGCTGATGCTGCTACGAACACGGACTTGAAAGATAATGCATACTCATATATAGGGACACCATATCTCTATGGTGGAACAACTGCTAGCGGATTTGATTGCTCAGGATTTTCTCAACGAGTGTTTGCTAACTTGGGATATCAAATAAATCGGACTTCTGCGGGGCAATATGCTCAAGGAACGCCTGTATCCAAATCAAATTTACAAACTGGGGATTTAGTATTCTTCAATACAAGCGGAGCTGGAGTTTCGCATTTAGGAATATATGTAGGAAGTGGTAATTTTATTCATTCTTCTTCAAGTAAAGGTGTAAGTGTTTCTAGTCTTAATGATCCTTATTATTGGGGAAGTCGTTATATTGGAGCGAAAAGAATCGTTAATTTCACTTCAGAAGCTGAAATTGTAAAAGAAGCTGTTAAAGAAGCATCGATTGACTTTACCGTGTATGCTTCTCGTGGACAAGTTGCACAAGAACTCGCTAAGAAGTTAAATTTAGATACATCAAATACAAATAGTTCATTTATAGATGTCAAACCAAATTCGCCATATGCTGGAGCAATTGCGGCGATGGAAAAAGCTCGTATCTTCACAGGAGATGAGAATGGTAAATTCAATCCAAATAGTCCTTTAACAAGAGCACATATGTCTAAGGTATTAGTTGAAGCTTTTGATTTGAAGAAATTAGGTACATCTGAGAAATTTACAGATGTTTCAGAAAATCACTGGGCGCATAACTACGTAGATACGATGTCTTCACTGCGCATCACTAACGGTAAAGGCGATGGCACTTTTGGTATTAATGATAAAACAATGAACAGACATCTAGACGTTTTTATAAACCGCGTTCAATAAGAAATTGTTCAGGGAGAGACGGATGTCTCTCTCTTTATTTATATACCTCGTAGGAGAAAGGTTAAACCTTTTAATAAAAATAATCCAAAAGACAGAGGTAAAAAGAAAAATCGAGTATATATGTAGGATGTTCAACTGTGTTGCAACTGTTACTATAAAATGGAATCTACTAATTTGGAGGAAAATAAAGAGTGAAATTTAAACAAGTATGTCTTGTCTTGCTGTCTATTGTCATCATGTCTGTTGTATCTACAAAAGAAACAAGTGCTCATCATAATTTTAACGATATAAAACTGTCTGATGAAGCGCATGATGAAATTGATTATATATATAATAAAGGAATTATCAAAGGCTACACTTCATCTTTAGGGAACTTGTATAAACCGCATAATGAAGTGACTCGCTCTCAAGCAGCAAAAATGCTTGTGATTGCTACTGGTCATACGCCTTCGAAAGCATCTTCTAGTTTCCCAGACGTATCATCAAAATTAGAAGCATCTGGTTACATTGAAAAAGCTGTCGAGCTTGGTTATTTTTCAGGTTATGCCAATGGAAAGTTCGGCATTAATGATCCTTTAACGAGAGGACAAATGTCAGCAATCCTCGTTAAGGCCTTTGAATTAAATGAATTAAAATGGACGAGTTATCCAAATATGTTTGAAGATATTACATCAAAAAATGCGTATCTATCTACCATAAAAGCACTGTATTATAATGGCATTACACAAGGAGACGGTGATCGATATTATTCCGGAAAATCTGTTACACGTGGACATTTTGCCTTATTTCTCGCGCGATCGATGGATGAAAAATTTAAAGTTAATGGTGATGTGAATGGCATAGACTTGCCGAATGTTACACAAGCGATTGCACATGTAAAGGTAACTGAAGACAATCTGAATGTTCGCACTACACCGGAGCTAAGTACTAATATAATAGGACAGGTAAATACATCTGATAGATTATATGTATTTGATATTAAGGGAGATTGGCTACAAGTCGGTTTCAATAATGAATTAGCCTATGTACACAAGTTATATACAAAGTATTTAGACGCTGATGGCAATACACTTGGGAATGCAATAAAAAAAGTAAAAGTAACGGCTTCAGAATTGAATGCACGTCGGTTACCTACAGCATCCTCACAAGTAGTCGGTGTATTAAGAAAAGATTCGATTATTTCGGTTTATGGTTCGAAAGATAACTGGTACTTAACAACTGTAAATGGGATACCAGCCTACGTGAGTAAGTCTTATGTGACAGATGAATTAACAACTCCACAACCTCCTGCAAGTATTACTAATTTAGTAGGAAAGGTAACGGTAGATGGATTAAATATTCGTTCGGGCCCAAGTTCTTCGTACGCTACAATTGGAAAAGTAAACAGAGGAACAATTGTTACTGTTAAAAGTATCAATGGCTTTTGGGCAAAAGTTGTCTATGATGGGAAAGAGGGGTATACCCATAAAACCTATTTGAAACTTTTAAATCAACCGTCAGGCGTGAAAAACCGAATTATAGTCATTGATGCTGGTCATGGAGATACAGATCCTGGAGCAGGTGTTCGAGATAATGGTATCCTATATCGAGAAAAGGAAATAACATTAAACGTTGCATTATTAGTTGAAAAGAAATTGAAGGCAGCTGGTGCCACTGTCGTGATGACAAGATCATCAGATTCATTTCCTAGTCTTCAAGATCGTGTTGATATTGCAATGAAAAATTACGCAGAATTATTTGTCAGTATTCATGCAAATGCAAATGATAATACTGCCGCCAATGGAACAGAAACCTTTTACAACGTAACCATGAATGATAATTCACTAGAGAGCTATTATCTAGCCTCAAAGATTAATACACAAATAGTTGTGAATGCGGATATGAAGAACCGTGGAGTTAAAGAACAAGTATTTTTTGTGAATCGTAATATGGACATCCCATCAGTTTTAGTAGAATTGGGCTTTATGACGAATCCACAAGATTTATCTAAGCTAACCAGTTCAGTTTATGTTGAAAAATTTGCAACTTCTATTTACAACGGAATTGTCCAATATTATTCCGCACCCTAACTAAATAGCTTCCGTTTCATCTAATGGAAGTATCGACAGTAGTTAAAACCTTGGAAATCACTTTGATTTTCAAGGTTTTTGCTTTTTTTCGAACTAGTATTAAGATCTTGACTACTATTCCCACAACTCTTAGGACAGAAGTGAATAGCGCTGCGAACCTATAGCCAGTTTCACCAGACGGATCGAGAGTTTGCGCCTAAAGTTAAGTCTTCTCGTTAATAAATTGGAGAATTGGACGCTCCTTGTTGGGAAGTGAAGACATCGAAGTTTACTCGGCACTAACAAAAGGAATGCGCTCAATACTATTTGTTCAGCTGAAGTTACTAGCAAAAATAAAAAAAGATTGCAGATAAACTCATCAAGATAAGTTTGTCTGCAATCTGGGTTACTTGTTAATATG
>JBFGKX010000088.1:0-9296 GCA_041576455.1 Paenisporosarcina sp.
CGTTACGAATTTAGTTGACGTTTTGCTGTTCAGTTTTCAAGGTTCATTTCGTTGGTCACTCTCGCGACAGCAACTTTTATATCTTAGCAAATTCAGTTTGTCATGTCAACAAAAAGTTTTGCTTTTTTATTTTTGTTTGCCACCTGTTTTAGCGACTTGATTAATATACCACCATCTTGCATAGGGCACAAGTCTTTTTAAAATTAAAAGATTATTAAAATAATAGTAGCGCTTTTCTTCTTTTCTAATGAAAAAGAAGTCGGTAATAAACCCGACTTCTTTCTAAAGTATCTACCTTAATCTCGGTGACGCATTTGAGGGAATAACAATACATCACGAATCGATGGCGAGTTCGTTAATAACATAATTAAACGATCAATCCCAATACCTAATCCGCCTGTTGGTGGCATCCCATACTCAAGTGCTTCAATAAAGTCATCATCCATTTCATGCGCTTCATCGTTACCCGCTTCTTTTTCAACAAGTTGCGCTTCGAAGCGTTCGCGTTGATCGATTGGATCATTTAACTCCGTAAAAGCGTTTGCATGCTCACGACGTACGATAAATAACTCGAAGCGATCTGTAAATCGAGGATCTTCTGGATTTTTCTTAGCTAATGGAGAAATCTCCACCGGATGACCATAAATGAATGTAGGTTGAACTAAAGACTCTTCCACTTTTTGCTCGAAGAATTCATTAAGAACATGTCCTACTTCCATAGAAGGTTTAATATCTACTCCATGCTCTTTCGCAAAAGTGTGTGCTTGATCTTTTGTCATCTCTATCCAGAAATCTACACCTGTTGCTTCTTTGACCGCATCTGCCATGTGTAGACGTGTCCAACCAGGAGATAAATCAATTTCATCTTCTCCGTACATGACTTTAGTTGTACCAAGAACGTCTTGTGCAACATGAGCAATGACATTTTCCGTCAACGCCATGATGTCGCGGTAATCAGCATACGCTTCATACAACTCAAGCATTGTAAATTCAGGATTGTGTCGAGTTGAGATTCCTTCATTTCGGAATACGCGTCCAATTTCATAAACTTTTTCAAGACCACCAACAATTAATCGTTTCAAGTGCAGTTCGATGGCAATACGCATATATAAGGTCATATCTAACGCATTATGGTGTGTGATGAATGGACGAGCAGCAGCTCCACCCGCAATTGAATGCATTAAAGGGGTTTCCACTTCTAAGAAACCTTGACCATCTAAATAACGACGCATTGATTGAATGATACGGCTACGGGTAATAAACGTATCTTTGCTCTCTTGACTAGTAATTAAATCTAAATAACGTTGACGGTAACGTTGTTCCACATCTTTTAGGCCGTGGAATTTTTCAGGCATTGGACGAAGTGCTTTCGTTAAAAATGTAAATTCAGTCGCTTTGACTGAAAGTTCTCCTACTTGTGTACGGAAAACCGTCCCTCGAACCCCAACAATATCCCCAAGATCTGCTGTGTTAAATAAGTGATAAGCCTCTTCACCGATCGCATCTTTTCTTACATAGATTTGAATTTGGCCTTCAAAATCTTGAAGATGTGCAAATCCAGCTTTCCCTTTTCCACGCTTAGTCATGATTCTTCCAGCGATTGTCACTTCATGGGGTTCTTCGTCTAATTGTTCCTTTGAAAATTGATCAAACTCCGTGCGAATTCCTTCAGATAAATGTGAACGTTCAAATCGTCCTCCGAATGGATCGAGTCCACTTTCACTTATTGAAGTCATCTTTTGGCGTCTCACCAAGAGTTGATCGTTTAACTCATCTAAATGTGACATGTTCATTTCACTCCTTTTTCTTGTGATAGCTCTGTGTAGCCATATAACGAAAAGCTGAGAAGTCTTCTATAGTCTGCATTCTCTCTGTTTTAAGTACTGGGAAGGTTGATTTTTGAAGAAATTCGATAAGTAGATACTTAGGATTCCCTTCAGAGCTAGCCATTCATAATGAACCTATTGTACACAATTTCACAAACGTCTTCACGTCTTATTGTATTTTTCGAATAAAACAACTAGAATTTCTATAATTCTGAAAAGTTCCTTCTATATATAACACAAAAGAGCTATCACTAAAAGTGACAGCTCTTTATAAGTTTACATCACACTTATTTCAAGTTCTCGATTTAAAGCCATTTGCTCGTCTGCAAAATTGTTAATGAATGTGCGTAGTTCTTGTGCAGATTCAGTTTGATTAATTATGTTACGCGCTATCCCGTTTCCACGGATCCCTTTTAAATACCATGAAGCATGTTTACGCATTTCTCGAACCGCAATATTCTCACCTTTTAATGCAACTAACCGTTCAAAGTGAAGTAAGCATACATCCATTTTTTCACGAACAGATGGTTCTGGTTTCAATTCACCAGATTCCAAATATTCAACTGTGCGGTAAATCATCCAAGGATCACCTAGAGCTGCGCGACCAATCATAACACCATCTACCCCAGTTTGCTCTAACATACGTTTTGCATCTTGAGGTGTTTCTACATCGCCATTACCGATAACCGGAATTTTGACGTTTTCCTTTACTTGTCGAATAATATCCCAGTCCGCATGACCTTCATACATTTGCACACGTGTACGTCCATGAACTGCAACCGCTGAACCTCCAGCACGTTCAACTGCTTGTGCATTTTCAATCGCATATAAGTGATCAAGGTCCCAACCAGTACGCATCTTCACACTTACCGGTTTCTTTACGTTGTCAACCACAGCGGCTACCATCTCGTAAATTTTTTCAGGATCGAGCAATAACTTCGCGCCCGCTTCACATTTAATAATTTTTGAAACTGGGCAGCCCATGTTAATGTCGATAATATCAGCTGTTGTGTTTTGATCCACGTATTTGGCAGCTTCAACTAATGTTTCTTTGTCGCCACCAAAAATTTGTAAAGATAATGGATTTTCACGTTCATCAATATACAACATATTCATGGTTCTTTCGTTTTTGCTCACGATTCCTTTGTCACTAATCATCTCTGCATAAACAAGTCCTGCACCAAATTCTTTAACCGTTAAACGGAATGCAGAATTACAAATACCCGCCATTGGTGCCAAAACTACTCGGTTATCCATGATGTGTTTGCCAATTTGAAATGGCTTATTACTCTTTGTTGTCACTGTTCACCCTCCCTTTCATTAGATTTCGTTTCACCCATTAATTCTTCTACCTCTATATTTAGCACCGTTGCTATTTTTTCTAGTTGTTCTTTTGTTGGACCTCGAGTTCCACGCTCGATTTGACCTAAAATTGATGTCGACATGCCTATTTTTTTGGCAAGTTCAAGTTGCTTAATCGCCTTTAGTTTTCTGAACGCACGAATGCGTCGACCCCATCGATTGTTTTCCATACGTGAACGCCTTCTTTCTGTCCTTTTGCATACTCACAAAAAGACACACCCGTTATTGGATGAATACCATTTGGCACTAATTCAATTAACGGCACGAGAACAAACCCTCGCTCATGCATTCGAGGATGAGGAACAGTAAGTTTCTCTGACACCATATTTTCGTCATTAAAAAGCAAAATGTCAAGGTCTATGCATCTAGGGCCCCATCTGAATTCGCGAATTCGCCCTAGTGCTTGCTCGGTTTTTAAACATATAAAAAGGATCTCTTCCGCAGAAGAATTACTTTCTATTTCTACTACCATATTTAAAAATGCTGCTTGCTTTGTAAATCCAACAGGTTCCGTCTCATACACAGATGAAACACGAGTAACATCTATACTAGGATGTTCTCGTAAAATTTGTACAGCCTCCTTTAACATTTCAAATCGATTCCCTATATTTGAACCTAAAGAGAGATAGGCAAGGTTCATACAAATTGACCTCTCGTAATTTCAACTGATACTGATTCATAGTGACCCGGAATGGGTGGGTCGGGTTTAATGACGATTACTTTACACCCTTTAACGAGACCTTTGAACTTCGATAAAATTTCAGTTGCGATTCGCTCTGCCACTGTTTCAACCAATTTAGCTGGTTCCCCTTCAACAATCTTTTGGCAAGTGAAGAACGCTTCTGCATAGTTAACGGTATTCTCTAAATTATCTGTTTGACCCGCTACTTGTAAATCAACAGCTAAAGAAAGCGTTACGCGGAATCGTTGACCGAGTTTTGTTTCTTCAGCAAATACTCCGTGATGTCCCCAAAACTCCATTTCGTTTACATGAATATAATCCATCCATTTCTCTCCTTACCGTTTTACATATGGTTGTTTATTCGTCAGCACATCCATCATCTGGGCTGTACGGACAATTTCTTTCACATCATGAACTCGCACTATATGGCATCCATTCATGATGCCATAAGAAACTGTTGCCGCAGTCCCTTCTAAACGTTCATTGACAGGGAGATTCAACACATTGCCGATAAATGATTTACGAGATGTCCCTAGTAAAACTGGATAGCCCATCTCCATAACATCTTGTAAATGGTGCATCATTAAGATATTCTGCTCGCTTGTTTTCCCAAAACCAATTCCTGGATCTACCCAAATATGGTGCAGAGGAACACCTGCTCTTTTAGCGATTTGTACACTTTCTTCTAATTCTTTATGCACTTCTGGCCAGAATTCAGTGTAATTTGTATGATTTCGATTATGCATTAATAGAATGGGCACATTATGTTTGGCTGCCACTTCAGCTATCGCCGGTTCACGCTTTGCTCCCCACACATCATTAATGATATGCGCCCCAGCCTCAATGGCCGCTTCTGCCACTTTTGCTTTATACGTATCAATCGAAATGGCAACATCAAGTTCGCGCACTAAAGCTTCAACAACAGGTACAACACGTGAGAGTTCATCTTCTAAACTCACAGGCTCGTGACCTGGGCGTGTTGATTCTCCACCAACATCAATTATTTTTGCTCCATCAGAAACCATTTTTTTCGCATGGGTAACTGCCGCTTCAATTGCACTGAATCGTCCTCCGTCTGAAAATGAGTCTGGTGTCACATTCAATATGCCCATCACAATTGTTTCTTTATGAAAATCAAAAACCATTCCATTTACCGCGAATGGTCTTGTATAGTGTTTTAAGTTCACCCTCAACGCCCCTTGCTTACTTGTCCCACTTGACGAACATAAAGTTCGTGTAATTTTGTGTAAATTGATCCATCGTTCCCTTTAAAACAAGTTGTACCCACCTTTCGAATTGGCACCAACTCTTGTACAGCATTTGTGATAAATACTTCATCTGCCGCTTCCACTAAATCGGGAGTAAATTCACCTTCTACTACATGGATGTTAAGTTTCCCCGCATTTTGTAACACCCAGTCACGTGTGATACCGGCTAATATGCCCGTTTTGAGGGAAGGAGTATACAATACATCCTCATGAACCCAAAAAACATTTGAGGTTATGCCTTCTGCAACATAACCATTCCCTGATAAAAAGAAGCCTTCTTGTTCGGCAAGCGACGGCATTTCAAATCGAGCACGCACATTATTCGCATAATGATGCGATTTGTGACGAATCTCACTTTCCGGGGTATTACGTCGTGTATTTAACCATATTGCTGTTTTTTCTTTCCCCCGTACCGTCAAAGGCAAAGCTTTTCGAAACAAAATGATGGTCGGCTCTTCATAAGCACTCGGAGCCAACCCAATATCATGAACGCCAGCTGACACGTTCAACCGGAAATAGCCATCTGAATCACCGTTACGCGCATTTAATTCTCGAATAATCGCGGATAATTTTGGTGCCTTTAATGTCATCTCAATTTGAAACTCATCCAGTGCATGTTGCAACCGTTTTAGGTGCTCGTTAAGTAAAAAAGGGTGTCCATCGTAAGTACGAAACGTTTCAAAAAAACCCAAACCATATAAAAAACCATGATCAAACGGGGAAATTCGTAATTCATCCGCTTTTACAAACTCCCCGTTCATCCAAGCCCACACTACGCTTCCTGCTTCTTTGCCGGATGGCAATACGTGTGAATGAAATTACGAAGCAACTCTTTGCCCATTTCAGTCATGATTGATTCGGGATGATACTGAACACCTTCGATTGCGAAGTCACGATGACGAAGCCCCATAATCTCACCCTCCGCTGTCCAAGACGTTATTTCCAAACACTCTGGAAGTGTATCTTTTTCCACAAGTAATGAATGATAGCGCGTGGCTTGAAATGGATTCGGCATTCCTTTGTTTACACCTTTCCCATCGTGAAATACGGGCGATGTTTTGCCATGCATCAAATGCTCGGCACGAATCACATTTCCACCAAATGCTTGTCCAATCGATTGATGACCAAGACACACACCAAAAATCGGGATTTTACCCGCAAAATGAGTAATTACTTCCACGCTTACGCCCGCATCATTTGGCGTACAAGGTCCAGGAGAGACAACAATCATTTCAGGATTTAACAGTTCTATATCCTTCATCGTTAATTCGTCATTTCGCTTAACCACTAATTCTTTTCCAAGTTCCCCAAAGTATTGGACTAAGTTATACGTAAAAGAATCGTAGTTATCAATCATTAAAATCATTTATTGCCAACTCCCTCAGCCATCGCTTTTGCTTGCCACAATGCTTTTGCTTTGTTTAACGATTCAATATATTCATTTGCAGGACTAGAGTCAATGACAATGCCCGCTCCAGCTTGAATATGCGCGATTCCTTCTTGTATAAAGGCAGTACGAATCACAATATTAAATTCCAAATCACCGGTATAACCAAGCCATCCAATCGAGCCTGTATATAAACCGCGTCGCACAGGTTCGAGTTCTTCAATAATTTCCATCGTTCGAATTTTTGGCGCACCCGTAATCGTTCCCCCAGGAAATACCGCTCGTATCACTTCAGCGTTTGATGTGTTTTCAGCCAGTTTCCCGCGGACGTTTGATACGATATGCATGACATGTGAATATTTTTCAATCACCATAAATTCATTGACTTCCACAGAACCATATGCAGAGACTCGTCCTAAATCATTGCGTTCTAAATCCACTAACATGACATGTTCCGCACGTTCTTTTTCATTATCAATCAATTCTTTTGCCAGACGCTCATCAGCTTCTTCGTTTTCCCCTCGTGGACGAGTACCCGCAATTGGACGAGTTGACAATTCATCACCTTTTTTCTTTACTAACAATTCAGGTGATCCCGACACGACGGCAAACTCAGGAGATTGAATGAATGCCATATACGGCGAAGGGTTAAACGAACGCAAAGCCTCATAATAAGCCACAGGAGAAACCGATAGCGCCTTCGATTGACGTACCGATAAGTTCACTTGGAATACATCGCCTTGACTTATATAAGTTTGAACTTGACGAACCGCCTCTTCAAAAGCTTGTCCTGTCATCGACACATTTAGTTTTGATTGATCTTCAATAACCTCTGTGGCACCACCCGGTGTAAATACCCGCGCCATTAAACCTTGCGCAGCCGCTTGTTTCCATTGGTTCGCTCGCACTTGTAAGTCTACCTCGATTGTCGAAATGTTCATCACGTGTACAAGTTCTTTCTCAATATCTAAGACAGCCCATTGATCAAGCAAGTAGAAAAACAAGTCCGGGATATGAAGGTCATTCTCTGTATCATTTGGCAAAGCTTCAATTTGGCGTGCATAGTCATAGGTGATAAATCCTCCTGCACCACCTTGAAAGTCTGGCAAATCATCAATATGCCTAAATTGGTATTCCGCGACTAAATTTTCAACTAATTGCAATGCTTCCCCATGTCTTTCTTCTATTCGTCCATCACGCCACTCAATTCGTATTCCATTGTCTACAGATTGGACAACCGCTAACGGATCCCAAGCTGCAACACTAAATTGTCCCCCACGACCACTTTCCATTAATAAGTGGTGCGATTGATTATATGTTAACTCTTTATATGCATAATAAAATTCATCTTTATTCATTGAAATTGATTTTGTCAATAATTGAACATCACGCATGTTCGGTCTCCCCCTGAAAACAATTATTGCTTTCATCTTATCGTGAACGACTGGTTAAAAGCCACAAAAAAGAGAGACCGTCTCCGCTCTCTCAACATGCACTATCGTTCGTTTTCAAATTGATATAAAGGTGTACTTAAATAACGTTCCCCGTTAGAAGGCAGAATAGCTAAAACCTTTTTACCATTTCCTAACTTGCGCGCCACTTGCAATGCCGCATACACCGCGGCACCTGAAGACACTCCACCTAAAATCCCTTCTTCACGAGCTAATTTACGCGCTGTTTCATAAGCATCTTCGTTAGACACTTGAATAACGCTGTCATAAATCTCGGTGTTTAACACTTCGGGCACAAACCCCGCACCAATTCCTTGAATTTTATGCGGCCCTGGTTGCCCCCCGGATAAAACAGCTGAATCTTTTGGTTCTACGGCAACAATTTCGATCCCTGGGAAGTTCTCTTTTAATACTCCACCAGCACCCGTGATTGTTCCGCCCGTCCCAACACCAGAAATGAAAGCGTCTAATTGATCCATCGATTCAACAATTTCAGGGCCCGTCGTTAACCGGTGTACATCCGGATTTGCGAGGTTATTAAATTGTTGTGGCATAAACCAATTATTTTCTAAAGCAAGTTCAGTCGCTTTTGCAATTGCGCCTTTCATTCCATCCGGTCCTGGCGTTAACACTAATTCCGCACCGTAAGCACGCAATAAATTACGTCGTTCCAAACTCATCGTTTCTGGCATCACGAGTACAGATCTGTATCCCTTTGCAGCCGCAATCATCGCAAGTCCAATCCCTGTATTCCCACTAGTCGGTTCAATGATTGTATCACCTTGTGTTAGCTTGCCATCACGCTCGGCGGCTTCAACCATAGAGAGCGCAATTCGATCTTTAACACTGCTACTTGGATTAAAAAATTCTAATTTTAAATAAACTTCTGCATCTCCCGCTCCTACTAAACGGTTCAATTTAACTATTGGGGTTTTCCCCACTAAATCTGCAACAGAGTTTCCAACACGTGTCATTTTCTCACTCCTAATCCCTAGTCGTTCAATTGGTTTTAATGTTTTTAATCGTAACAAGTTTTCTGACTTTTCGCAAACGAATCTTTATGCCCAGAGCCTATGAAATCACGACTTAAGCATGTCCAGTTTCCAACAACCACAGTTGAAGTCATTCCTAGAACCCCTATTTTTTCAAACACATCCCTCAAATGATGAGGATGTACTTTTCATTAGGTTATTCACCGTAAAACCATTCGGTGTCAAATTCCCTCCAAAATGTTTCTGGTGTAACGGCCTGAGGCAATTGTTCTAATGCCAACTCTCGCTTTATATGACTCTTTAAATCTTCATATGCAAATGCCTGTCC
>JBFGKX010000089.1:0-9085 GCA_041576455.1 Paenisporosarcina sp.
ATGCTTGGTCGACCTACTTCCGAATACATATCTTCTACCAATTCATACATAAAAGAGAAATCAAGCGCAGACTCAATTTTGCGAACAAGGTGATTCGCAGGTACAAGTTGGTCTAAAGCAATCATTTCAATTTAATCTCGTTGAATGGAATACTGTTTTGAAAGCATTGTGGTCACCTCAAGCAATACGTTTAAAAAAGGAAAGGAATCAGAACCACTCCCGCGGAAAAACGGATGGCGAAAGCCCCGCAGACCTTTAGGTCGAGGAGATTGAGGCGTTCGTCCGCAGGAAAGGGCTCAGATGCCAAATGATTTATCATATGTTAATTTTAGATGAAAGAAGACTGTAAACAAACTCAAAATTAATGAGTTTGTCTACAGTCTGTCAGAATAAATTCTTGAAAATCTTTAATTTCGTAATGAACTCCTTTTATGAGAGAAGATCGCTTAAATAGCTAATTTTTTTTATTTCAACTGTGTTATAAATTCCATATTTCTTTTTTTGAGAATCTAACTATTATTTTACGTTCCCTACTTCTTTTAAAAATTCTTGAAACAAGGTTAGTATCCGCTCACAAAGTTCAAGCTTTCTTTACTTGATTCATGGTATACTTATAGCATTGTGAAAAATAAGGAGGTACACGTATGATTGCTGTAAGTAATGTAAGTTTACGCTTCGGAGATCGTAAGCTTTTCGAAGACGTTAATATAAGATTTAACCCAGGTAATTGTTATGGATTAATTGGTGCCAATGGTGCTGGTAAATCTACTTTTATTAAAATTCTCTCAGGTGACCTTGAAACACAAGAAGGAAATGTCATCATGAACCCGAATGAACGTTTAGCAGTACTCAAGCAAAATCACTTCGAGTACGAAGAGTTTGAAGTATTAGAAACAGTAATGATGGGTCATAAACGTTTGTATGAAGTGATGAATGAAAAGAATGCGATCTATATGAAAGAAGATTTTTCAGACGAAGATGGTATGCGTGCCGCTGAACTTGAAGGTGAGTTTGCAGATATGAATGGTTGGGAAGCTGAATCTGAAGCTGCAATCCTTTTGCAAGGATTAGGAATAGGCGAAGAATCTCTATCTAAAAAAATGGCTGAACTAACAGGATCTGAAAAAGTAAAAGTTTTACTTGCTCAAGCATTGTTTGGCAAACCAGATGTTCTTTTACTGGATGAGCCTACTAACCATTTAGATTTAAAAGCTATCCAATGGTTAGAAGAATTTTTAATCAACTTTGCTAATACTGTTATCGTTGTATCCCATGACCGTCACTTTTTAAATAAAGTATGTACACATATTGCCGATCTTGATTTTGGCAAAATTCAAGTGTATGTTGGAAACTACGATTTCTGGTATGAATCAAGTCAATTAGCAACTAAATTAGCTCAAGATCATAATAGTAAAAAAGAAGAAAAAATTAAAGAACTTCAAGCATTTATTGCCCGATTCAGCGCAAATGCGTCGAAATCAAAACAAGCCACTTCCCGTAAAAAAATGTTAGATAAAATTGAACTAGATGATATTCGACCTTCTTCACGTAAATATCCTTATGTGAATTTCCAAGTTGGACGTGACATTGGAAACGATGTATTGGCTGCTCAAGGAATCTCATTTGAAGAAGAAGGAAATGTATTATTTAAAGACATTCATTTTTCAATCAATAAAGATGATAAAATTATCTTAATTGGAGATCCAATTGCTAAGTCTTCATTACTCCGAGTATTAGCAGAAGAAGTTGAACCAACTTCAGGTTCAATTCGTTGGGGTGTAACAACTACACGCACATATTTCCCAATCGATTACAGCGAATACTTTACTGGAAATGAGAACTCTTTAGTTGACTGGTTACGCCAATATTCGCCAGATGACGAAAGTGAAACATTCTTACGCGGATTCTTAGGACGTATGCTTTTCTCTGGAGAAGAAGTGAAGAAAAAACCATCTGTACTATCTGGTGGAGAAAAAGTTCGATGTATGTTATCGAAAATGATGCTTGCTAATGCCAATGTTTTACTTTTAGATGAGCCTACAAACCATTTAGACTTAGAATCAATTCAAGCACTCAATAATGGCTTAATTGCATTTAAAGGTGCCATGATCTTCACTTCACATGACCATCAGTTTATTCAAACAATTGCCAACCGTGTAATTGAAATCTTGCCAGATGGTTCGATTTTAGATAAGCAATTAACTTTTGATGAATTCTTAGAGTGGAAAGAAGCTCAAGGCATAAAATCTTAATAAATTAAAGTGCGAAGGGTTATCAATCCCTTCGCACTTTTTATTTTGGCGTTTTAATAAATTTGCTGAGAAGTGACCGTGTTGGTAATTTCCCCAATAGCCCATTGCTAGATTTGGAAATTTTCTTTAATGCGTTTAATAGTTTTTCATCCCCTACCCAATGCTCCTCTAACACGTCAGGTGAGAATTTGTTAATCAGCATGTTCACTACATAGGTTGCAACGATTATGTCATCCATAAATCCACCAGGGCCAATTAACCCCTCAGGCATCACATCAATTGGTGCGATAAAATACAATATTCCGCTACCAATTAACAGTTTACTCTTTCCGTCAATTCGATTGTCGAGTAATGATTTAGTGAGTAAATGAAACAAATCAGGAGCAAATAATAAGTATGGGGCAAATTTACTTGCATTCCCTGCTTTTGAATTTAAGAAGTTTGTCATTTGATTTCGTATTTTCACATAAAAGTCTTGTTGTTTTTCAGGTGAAGGTAGGTTTTCGATTAATTCATGCTGCGTCATCATCATTCTCCTCTCTTACAAGTAACTATACCAAAAAAACTAAAAATTGAAACGTCTTTGGTCCTAACACGTCTAATTCGTAAATAAATCGATTGGAGGAGTAAGTATGTCATTCCTAAAAGGGTTTATTGTCTTATTCCTTTTACTCTTTCTAAGTGCTTGTATAGATAATCAAAAACCTATTCAGGATAATTACCCACAAACTCAAGTGGAAGAAAAACCTTTAGTAGCGGAAGAAGCCGTAAGTGAAGTTGTTGATTTATCTCACTTTTTCTTAAAGGATGGATCCATTGCAAGTTTTGTAGGCGAGGGGAATGAATATGCAAGTTATCAAACAAGAACAGAATGGCATAATGATCATACGGTTTCCATATACGAAGATAATGGCGGAACTAGGCTGATTCGCACCTACCGAATTGAGGATGACTCGATTCAGTTGATACAAGAAGAAGGAGAATTTTATGGAGAGTACGATGCCAACGATGACGAATTACAAAGACTAACACCACTGTCTACTTTTCTACAACTCCCTTTAAAAAAAGGTATATTGTTTGACGATTGGATGATTGTAAGCATCAATCAAACAATTGACACCCCTTTTAAAACCTTTCATGATGTCATCATGCTAGAAAAGAAAACTGAAAGCGGCAGTATTCTTCGTAAATACATGGTTAAGGGCTACGGTGAAGTAAAAAGAGAGTTTATCATGGACAACACAACAGATGGATTTTCCGTCACTTCAACGATTGAGTCTATCAAATAAAAAAGAAGAGGCATCCAATTATGGATTGCCTCTTTTGATTTAGTCGATTAAATTTTAGTTACGTTAGCAGCTTGTGGTCCTCGGTTGCCATCGACAACTTCAAACTCAACTTTTTGGCCTTCATCTAATGTTTTAAAGCCATCCCCTTGGATTGCTGAGAAGTGAACAAAAACATCATTTTCCCCCTCAATTTCAATGAAACCGAAACCCTTTTCTGAATTAAACCATTTTACTGTACCTTGTTTCATGAACGATACCTCCAAAAATAAAGTTAACAATATCATCATTTCAAGAAACCTAAAGATTACATCAACAACAGAGACAACCACCGTAGGTCACTTCTGAAATATGCGTATTAAGGTTTCCAGTTAAATAATTTCAATTGTTGTAAATATTATAACATTTCACTTAAACGTGTCAATTTGATTAATTGATGAATTGAATCAAGTTTTGTCGTATGGAATTTGAAGAGGTTTGCCATCTTTCAGCCATAATATTCCATGATATGTTTGCAAGTCATCATCACAAGCATCACAAAACACTTGTTCTTCATCCGTCCAAAAAGCCCAACATGTCCCTTTTTGTTTAGCTTCATATGGGTAGGTTTTTCGGAATTTCGCCAACAATGAATTTAAATAAATCAACGCTTCTGCTTCAGATAAAAATGCCTGTTTCTCAACAATCGTTTCTTCCCATCTTGAGAACATCCACCATGGCTCATAATCAGCTTTCATATAAATAATTTCATGCATGATAAATCCATCCTTTTTGAATATCTCTTCCCCTCATTTTAACAAAAGGATTAAGTACGTCTAGTGATACGCTTATATCTAGACGATCATTCCCATCATTTATTTGAAAGTCTTTGAAATCTAAATAATTGATAAGCATTAATTTTTGAGATAAGTTTAGAAGAGAAGCAAATGAAACCTTTTCTCTCGATAATCGTAAATATAAGATATGATCTCTTTGGGAGGGTTATAACATGATCGATGTGAAATACTTTATGATTCGTCACTTCTTAAGTTTCCCTGTATTTATTGGAAGTTGGATCACTTTCCAATCCGTCTATGGGATTCACTTCGTACTTGCTGGACTTCTAAGTTTTAGTACTTATGCTATATTTACTCAGCTCGTTAAAATGGTGCAATTACGCATGATCGTTTCAAAATTCGGTGTAACATTGGCCGAGTATCGACATATTCAATCACAGTTACAAGAAGCAAAAGCAAAACTTAAACAATTAAATGGATATTATGTCAAAGTACGATCGATACGAGCATTTAAACAACTATTCGAAATGAATCGTCTTGCTAAACGTATCTTCCAAATTGTAAAAGCGAATCCAAAAAGGTTTTACCAAGTCGAACCTTTTTTCTATGCCCATTTGGATACGGCATTAGAATTAACTTCGAAGTATGCATTACTTGTTTCCCAACCAGTAAAAGCCCAAGATGTCCAAGTTGCACTTCAAGACACTCGTGAAATCTTGCTCGAGCTTAATCAAGTAATGGAACTCGATCTGCGTCAAGTGTTGGCGTCAGATATTTCGCATTTAAAAATGGAACTCGATTTTGCTAGAGTTTCACTAAAAAACGAATCGCCATTACAAATGAAAGGAGAAATACACAATGACCTTAAATCATTCGACTCCTAACCAAAAGAAAACAATAGATGATTTATTAAGTTCACCTTTTGATATGCAAGCAAAAACACAAGAAGAAGAATCTACTAGTGTATCAGCAAATGATACATTATGGGATCGATTAACTGATGATGAAAAAGAAAAAGCTAAAGTATTGGCTTCACAGATATCTACAGATAATTATGAAACAATCCTTACTTATGGAACAAGTGCACAAACTGAACTTTCAAGATTTTCTCATCAAATGCTTGATCACGTACAAAGGAAAGATATTGGACCTGTAGGCGATATTTTAAAAGATTTAATGGACAAGCTTGGGCAAATGAACCCAGAAGAATTAACCTCAAAAAAGAAATCAGGTATCAAACGACTATTTGGAAAAGTGTCTAGATCTGTTCAAGAAATAATGACTAAGTATCAGAAGTTAAGTACTCAAATTGATCGCATCTCCATTCAACTTGAACATGGTAAAAGAGATTTGGTTGAAGATGTTCATCTATTAGATAAGTTATACGATGAAAACAAAAGCTATTTCCAAGCTCTAACTATATATATTGCTGCGGCTGAAATAAAGCGAGATGAAATGATAAACAAAACGATTCCGGCCCTTCAACAAAAAGCTGAAGCATCAGCGGATCAAATGGCTTATCAAGAAGTAAATGATATGGCTCAGTTTTTAGATCGATTAGAAAAACGTTTGTATGATTTACAACTTTCGCGTCAAATTACACTTCAAAGTGCCCCTCAAATACGAATGATTCAACAAACCAATCAAACGTTAGCTGAGAAGATTCAATCTTCAATCATGACGGCCATACCTTTATGGAAAAATCAAATTGCAATTGCTTTAACACTGCATCGTCAATTAAAAGCAGTTGAGGCTCAAAAACAAGTCACGAAGACAACCAATGATTTATTATTGAAAAACTCGGAAATGTTGAAGATGAATAGTCTTG
Source organism: Paenisporosarcina sp. (assembly GCA_041576455.1). Classification (GTDB taxonomy): domain Bacteria; phylum Bacillota; class Bacilli; order Bacillales_A; family Planococcaceae; genus Paenisporosarcina. The sequence goes on from JBFGKX010000089.1 coordinate 6,143, forward strand.
AAACAGCAAAAGAAAATGAACGAGGCATTGTTGAAATTGAAACCTTAAAACAAACGCAAGAGAATTTGCTGCAAACAATCGAAGAAACACTTCGGATACAAGCGGATGGTCGCGTGAAACGAAAAGAAGCAGAAGTTGAAATTGCCCGTATGGAAGAACAATTAAAACAACGATTATTAATCGTTCACCAAGAACAAGAAAACCGTCCTCGCGCATGAGGACGGTTTTCTTGTTAGAGCTAGATCATATCTGACTATTTAACAATCAAATATAACATACGTCTGAGCAATCTTAATGTCTGCGTAGTAAACTCATCAACATTTTTAGCTGTTGCTGTTTTTGCACCAAACATCATTTTAAATAGTTTTAGTTGTTCTTCGACAGGTTCTTCGGCACTAAGAAATAAATGGAGCATATGAATTCCTTTTTTTTCTACTTCGATGACGGATTCAGCTGTATCGACAATCCCATTTGCTGCATACCCATATGCAGAGGGTTCTCCATCTGAAAACAGCAAGATAAATTTATGTTTTTCCTGTCGGTTTTGAAGCCGTTCAGCCATCCATCGAATGGCTAAGCCATCTCGGTTGTCTTCATGGGCTTCTAATGAAAAAATGGCTTCGGAATGATCCTTAAAGTTATCTTCAACTTGATGGCAAAATAAGAAAGTATTTGGTTGTTCGATTTCGGATGCTTCAAATGCATCTTCATAATAGGATACAATATCGTGTCGAATTCCTAAATCACGCAATACATCATGAAAAAGAAGGACTGCCTTCTTCGTTTCATCCATTTTATCAATCATCGAAGCAGAACTATCAATGAGGAGTCCAAATACGGCATCCAAAGGGATAGAGGGATTGCTTTTTTTATAAAAGGGTTTAGGTCGTTGTTCTGTTAATAAGGAAGTAAGGTTTGGAGCTAATCGACCAAAAGATAAATTTGTCCGTTTATTTTCTAACTTTTGATGAATGCGTTTTCGAATTTCTTTAGTAAATGCTTTTACATAGGGTTTTTGTTCGGCACGAATTTCAAGAATATGCCCTTTCACTTCAACGTCATTTCGATGCTCAATTTTCTTTACAACAAACGTCACATTTAAATGTTCATCACCAAACCTTTTACCAGATTGCTTAGTTTGTTTCTTTTCTTTTTTTTCACTAACACTCGCTGATTGGTTTTTTTTCTTGTTGGAACTTGACGTCCCAACCCCTTCGCTTTGAATTTCATTTTCCTCGTCGCCTTCTTCAACTCGTCCGCTATTCGTCTTGCCTTTATTCCCTTTTGTCAATTCATACTCTAGGTGAGGTCCATCTTGTTTTTCATTTTCTCGATGCCACGTTCTAAATAGTTCCTCAATCGTTTCACTCTTCGTTTGCTCTTCTGAATCTTGTAAATCTAACTTGTTTTTTCTTTTTTCTTCATAAGCTGGTTCTATTAAGTTTTCATGCATCGAAACAAATGTATGCGTTAAGTCTTTTGTAATTTCTTCTTCTAGTGCATATAAAATATCTAAGCAAATGCGGCAACTTTCAGCTGTACTCTTTGAATCAAAAATAAATTGCCACTTTGATAGAATCCTTTTAAAATAATCCGGATACTCCTCTACGAGTATTGATGCTTCTGAACCTTTACGTAGTGCTACATACAAAAAATTAAACAAACTATCACTTAAAAAACCTTTATTAAAATTCACAATCAATTGTTGTTCGTGATATGTTGAATAAACTTCTTCTCTGATGAAAAACGCTGCCTCAGTACCTGGACGTTCTAATCGAATTAAGTTGGAAAGTCTAAATTCTTCAGCACTAACTGCCAATTGTAAAGCGAATTCTCTAAGTGGTACTAAATTCACTTCTTCTTTATAACGATTCCATGCTTGCAAATCAAAGTGCCGCCAAAAACCAGCTGCTACTAAATACAGATCCGACAATTGCCCTTTTTTCTCAACTTCTGGTTCTCGATGTTTCCAAAAGTGGCTAATCGAAATTGCGCCTTCATTTGGGCGGAACTCCATTAATTTACGGACGGTTAACGTTAAAGATGGATTTCGACTTAAAGCTCTAGCTAATTGTTCTAACTGAATCATCGTCTTAGCATTTATGGTCTCGTTATTAAATTGAATAAATCGATTGACTGATGACATTGATTACCCCTCACTTAATCCAAGTATTCGCAAGTTCCATCACCAATTGTTTTTCACTGTCATCTTCTAATTTTTCAGCTATGGCGTATTGTATTGCACGTCGTGGATCCATATGTTGTGCAAGTTCTGTTGCATCAAGCAAACTTCGTATTGAAGCCGCTTCTTCACTAAGCAACCCATTTTGCACTTGAATCAATGTATCTTCAGCTAGATTCAGCATGATTGTAATGAGCGATTTAGGAGCTTTTGGGAAGTGGCTTTCAAATAACTTTTGAAGTGGTTCTCCAGTTAAATAAGGAATAGAAAAAGAAATGAAACGGTTTTTTAAGGCCTCATTTAAAGGGGATGTTCCAATATAGCCTTCATTAATGGCAGCAATTACGGTAAAATCTTCATGAGCTCGTAAGACTTCTCCTGTAAATGGATTGGTTAGCATCCGACGATGATCTAATACACTGTGGAGAATTGGCAAAGTTTCTGGCTTGGCCATATTGATTTCATCAATATATAAAATGTGCCCATTTCTCATTGCCTGAATGACCGGACCTTCAACAAAATCAATTGCAGTTTGACCACTTTCCTGTACTAAAGTTTTAAATCCAAGTAATGCTTCAGCATCTAAATCCACTGAACAATTGATGCTATGCATCGGTTGTGCGAAGAAAGCGGAAACTGACTCTGCCAATTTTGTTTTTCCCGAGCCTGAAGGTCCCTTAAGCAAGACATTTTTTTGCAAAACAACACTTACTAATAAGTCTTCCCATAAATGAGGAAGTGGTGAAACATATCCACCTTGA
>JBFGKX010000090.1:0-9073 GCA_041576455.1 Paenisporosarcina sp.
AACTTATGTATATCACTTTCTGCATGTACCGAAATTGCAGGGACCATCAAGGTTGCCATAATTGTACTTGTCCGTAGCCACTTTTTAATTTTCATAATCTTTTTACTCCCCTTCTATCTTGTCTTATTTTAGCAATTAACCTTATTAAATTAAAGGTCAATTTGTCGTATTTTCACGAAAAAAAGCCATCCCTTTAAAAGGAATGGCTCATTTCATGTACATCAGTATCAATTTTTAAAGAAGATTAACCCCCAAATAAGATGATCTGATTAGACACGTGTTGCTGAAGATAACTTCATTGATTCAAATTCGCGTTCTGAACAAAACACAAAGTGACCAGGTGTTACTTCACGCATTGCAATTTCTTCTCCATCTTGATAGTTATGAGACGTTGGATCATACGATTTACGTACGCGTGTGCGCTCATAATTTGGATCTGGAAGTGGTATTGCTGATAATAACGATTGAGTATAAGGATGTAACGGATTGTTATACAGCTCTTCAGCAGGTGCAAGTTCTACTAATTTACCGAAGTACATCACGCCGATACGGTCTGAAATGTATTTAACCATCGATAAATCATGGGCAATAAACAAATACGTTAAACCTTTTTCTTCTTGTAATTCTTTCAATAAGTTAACTACTTGAGCTTGGATTGACACGTCAAGAGCAGAGATTGGCTCATCCGCAATAATGAATTCTGGATCTACTGCAAGTGCTCGCGCAATTCCAAGACGTTGACGTTGTCCACCTGAGAATTCATGTGGGTAACGATTTGCATGTTCCTTATTAAGACCAACAGTCTCTAAAAGCTCATGCACGCGTTCTTTACGTTCTTTAGCAGATTTAGTCAAACCATGTATATCTAAGCCTTCTGCAATAATATCTAAAACTTTCATACGTGGATTTAAAGATGCATACGGATCTTGGAAAATCATTTGCATTTTACGGTTAAAGATTTTCAAATCAGACTTTGTTTTTTTTCCATGAACATTGATGCCATCAAAAATCACTTCGCCATCAGTTGCATCATAAAGTCTGATAATTGAACGACCAGTAGTTGATTTTCCACAACCAGACTCCCCAACTAACCCAAGTGTTTCACCTTTATAAATATCAAAGCTGATGTCATCTACTGCACGTACTTCATTCGCTTTACCTTGATTAAAGTATTGTTTTAAATTTTTAATTTCAAGTAATTTTTCAGCCATTAGTACGCGCCTCCTTCATAATAACGACTACCTGGAAACTTTTTCATACGTTCAATGATTGCCATTGGTGGTTCCACTTTTGGCGCATCAGGGTGTAGTAACCAAGTTGAAGCATAATGAGTATCACTTACTTTAAATACAGGTGGTGTCTCTTCTAGATCAATTGCAAGTGCGTAATCACTTCGAAGAGCAAATGCATCTCCTTTAGGTGGATCTAGCAAGTCTGGAGGGGTTCCCGGAATTGCGTATAATTTCGCATCAGCTGTATCAAGTGAAGGCATCGAGCTAAGCAATCCCCAAGTATATGGATGTTGAGGATTGTAGAAAATTTCATCTACAGTTCCCATCTCAACAATTCGACCACCATACATAACTGCTACGCGATCGGCAACATTCGCTACAACGCCCAAATCATGAGTGATGAAAATAATCGACGTATCAATTTTCTTTTGAAGGTCTTTCATTAACTCTAGAATTTGTGCTTGGATGGTTACATCAAGTGCAGTTGTAGGCTCATCGGCAATCAAGATTTGTGGATTACACGCTAAAGCAATTGCGATGACAATACGCTGACGCTGTCCTCCTGAGAACTGATGAGGATATTGTTTTATACGCATTTCAGGTTTTGGCATCCCAACCATACGTAATAAATCAATTGCAATTTTTTTCGCTTCTGCCTTGCCAACTTTTTGATGCTTTAACAACGGCTCCGTAATTTGACGACCGATTGTCATTGTCGGATTTAAAGATGTCATCGGATCCTGGAAGATCATCGAAATATCTTTTCCGCGAATTTTTTGCATCTCTTTATCCGTTAATTTCGTTAAATCTTTGCCATTAAATAAAATTTCTCCACTTTTGAATTCTGCACTTGATTCAGGTAACAGACGCATAATTGCTTTAGTTGTTACAGATTTACCCGAACCAGATTCGCCTACTATCGCTAGCGTTTCCCCTTTTTGCAAATCAAAGTCTACACCACGAATGGCTTTTACTTCACCAGCAAAAGTATGAAAGGAAAGCTGAAGGTCTTTTACTTCTAAGATTTTTTCCATTGTCGCTTTCCTCCTTCTTAATCTTTCATTTTCGGATCAAGTGCATCACGTAATCCATCACCGAGTAGGTTAAAGGCAACCATCAACACACTCAAAATCATGGAAGGGAACAATAGGATATGTGGCTGGAATTTAATCAGTTTATATCCATCATTGATCAACGTACCAAGAGATGCCGCTGGAGGCTGTAAACCAAGACCGATGAAACTTAAGAAAGCTTCGAAGAAGATGGCACCTGGAATTGTAAACATTGTGTTAATAATAATAATCCCCAAAATATTAGGAAGTAAATGTTTTGAAATGATGCGGTTATTACTAGCACCTAATGTACGAGAAGCCAACACAAATTCTTGGTTTTTAAACTTCAATACTTGTCCACGAACGATACGTGACATCCCAATCCACCCAGTAATTGTTATCGCAATAATAATTGCCAAGATACCTGGATCCATGACCAAAATCATTAAAATCACGACTACTAAGTTTGGAATTCCGTACAAGATTTCGACGATACGTTGCATCATATCATCTACTCGACCCCCATAGTACGCAGAAATCCCACCATAGAGAACGCCAATGATCATGTCAATAACTGCTGCAACAAAGGCGATGAATAATGAAATTTGAGTTCCTTCCCAAACGCGGGAGAACATGTCACGCCCTAATCCATCAGTCCCAAACCAATAATATGTATCAACTTTTTTTAATTCATACATATCTACTTCAGTCCCAGCTAAATTTGCTGTGCCATCTAAAATTCCAATGGATTCTAACCCTGGAACTTTCGGAGGTAAATTTGCATGTGTGATTGTTTGTTTTTCACTATCATGTGGACTAATAAGTGGCCCAATGAAGGCCATTAAAAAAATAAAAGCAAGCAAAATCATACTTACAATGGCTGCTTTATTTTTTCGAATTCGCAACCATGCATCTTGCCAGAAACTTAAACTAGGTTTAGAGATTCTTTCAGCTGCACTGCTATCAATTGTGACACGTTTAAATGATTCAGGCGGTAAATTGCCAAGATTATGAGTCATTAATTGTTACCTCCTGACAAACGAATACGTGGATCAATAATTCCATATAAAATATCTACTACTAGAATAGTGAAAATTAAGAACACCGAGAAGAACAATGTAGTTCCCATAATAATAGAGAAGTCATTGATCATAATCGCTTTAACGAATTGTTCACCAATTCCTGGAATCGCAAAAATTTGTTCAATTACAAGTGAACCAGTTAACAAACCAGCAGCTAATGGTCCCAATACGGTAACTAGAGGAATTAATGCATTTCGGAAAGCATGTTTGAATGCTACTTCAAAACCACTAGCACCTTTTGAACGAGCTAAAGTTATATAGTCAGAACTTAATACTTCTATCATTTCAGTTCGAATGAAACGTGCGGCTACAGCTAATGGACCCATAGCAAGAGCGATAGATGGAAGTACACTAGACATCCAACCGTCTTTCCAAAGAGCTACAGGGAAAATTTGAAACTTAACTGCGAACCAGTATTGTAAAAACGTCGCAAAAACAAATGATGGAATGGAAATACCGACAATAGCAATTAATGTACTTCCGTAATCCCATATGGAGTTTTGTCGAAGTGCTGCTATCATGCCCAAAATAATTCCGATTAACACGCCGAGTGTCAATCCTTGAGCCCCTAAAAGAAATGAAGGTCCTAAGCGGTTAAGGATAAGTTGGGTAACACTCGCTCCTTTAAATTGGAATGAGTTACCTAAATCACCTTGCGCCAAATTCAGCATATATAATCCGTACTGAACTGGTACTGGTTTATCTAAACCATATTTCGCTTCAACTACCGCTAGTTGATCTGGGGTAAGTTTCGAAGCGGATGCAATAGGGGAACCTGGTAGCGTTTTCATTAAGAAAAATGTTGCGGTTGCAATCAGGAAAAGAGTAATGAACATATAAAAAACACGTCTTGCGATATACTTAGCCAATTTAAGCACCTCCTAAATGAATTCAAAGAATAATATAAATCTATTCTCTATTAAACAGATTAAACTACTTTCTGTCAAAAAAAAATATTTTAAAATATAAATATTTTTTAGTGAATTCCATCTCATTTAAAAAGAGAGTATATGGTCCTTTTGGGTACCATATACTCTCTCTCTATGAGATTTTTTTATCTTAGTTAAAGATTACTCTTTACCAGAGATGTAAGCCCACTTGTAGCTATAGTCTCCACCGAATGGGTGAGAAACGATACCTTTAACATATGGTTTCATAAGACCCATAGTACCACGTTGGTAAATTGGTCCAATTGCATAATCGTCAGCGATTAAGATTTTTTCAGCTTGAGCCATTGCATCCCAACGACCATCAGCATCTAGAGCTAGTTCGCCTTTAGCTGATTCAATCAACTTATCAAACTCAGGGTTTGAGTAAGACATTAAGTTATGAGAAGAACCAGTTACGAATAAGTCTAAGAATGTCATTGGATCTTGATAGTCAGGACCCCAACCAGAAACTTGAATATCATACTCTTGTTTCTCATCAAGCTCTAAACGAACATTGAAAGGAACTTCTTTAAGAGTGATTGTTAAACCTTCTAGGTTAGATTCTAATTGACCTTTGAAGTATTCATCCATTTTCTTAGAAACATCTGAATCTCCACCAAGAATTTCAAGTGTCATTTCAGTCATTCCTAATTCTTCAAGACCTTTTGCCCAAGCAGTTTTTGCTTCTTCAGCATTGAAAACAGCCATATCTTCGTTTTCTTCACGGAAGTCAGTACCTTCTTGAGTGAAAGTGAATCCTTTTGGAACTATAGAGTTAGCTGGAATTGATCCATTTGCAAGAACAACATTCGTTAAATCTTCTTTGTTAAAAGCTTTAGCTAAAGCTTCACGGATATTTTTGTTAGCTAATGGAGTTTTCTTACCATCACGCTCTTGGTTAAATTTGAAATAGAATACAGCTGTATCCATTTCTTTGTATAAATCTGGGTCATTTGCATATTGCATTGCATATTCACCAGAAAGACCAGTACGATCTTTTTGACCTGTAGTATATAAGTTAACAGCTGTTGCAGTTTCTTTAACTACATCGTAGTTAATTTCTGTAAGTTTTACAGTATCTGCATCCCAGTATTGTTCGTTTTTGTTTAATTTCCAAGTAAGACCAGTGCCATCCCAATCAGACAAAGTGAATGGTCCGTTATAAAGAATTGTTTCAGAGTTAGTTGCATATTTGTCACCTTGTTCAGTTACGAAAGCTTCTTTTTGTGGGTAGAAAGTTCCGAATGACATAAGTGATAAGAAATAAGGTACTGGACGCTCAAGAGTAACTACTAAAGTAGTATCATTTTCAGCTTTAACACCTAATTCAGCTTTGTCCATGTTACCAGCAGCAATTTCACTTGCATTTTTAAGAACTCCAGACATCATGTAAGGACCATATGGAGAACCAGTAGCTGGATCAATTCCACGCTTCCAAGCAAATTCAAAATCTTGAGCAGTTACAGGAGAACCGTCAGACCATTTTGCATCTTCACGTAATGTGAACGTATACGTTAATCCGTCTTCAGAAATTTCAGGTTCAGCAACAGCGATTGCTGGTACTGCAACGTTTTCTTGATTTAAACGGAAAAGACCTTCGTTTACGTTGTTTAATACATCAAAACCAACAGAATCTTCTACTACTGCAGAATCAAGTGATGGAATTTCAGCACCTGCCATTAAGTTAAGGACTTGCGCTTCTTCTACTTCTACTGGTTCTTCTTCAGCAGGTTTTTCACCTTCAGTGCTTGGTGAAGCTGGTTCAGCTTCTTCTTCTTTGCCACAAGCAGCTAAGAACATGCTAAGTACTAACATTAAGCTCAATAACCAAAAAAACTTGTTGTTCTTCATTAAGTTGACCCCCTTAAATTTTCTGAAAAATTGGTACAATGTTAATTATACATAATCTAAAAAATCTGTACAGCCTTTTTTTTGGATTATTTACATAAGTGTAACAAGAAGATTACAGGAATATAACAAAAACGTGGTAGTATCTAGGTTTTTTGAATATAACAATAATATGAATTCGTCTTACAAAATTTTGATTTTTTTTTCATATTCTTCTACAATGTTTAAAGGATTGGGGTGGAATTTTTGAAAAAGAAAGTTGTTTTATTTGTCACCATGCAACTAATAATTTTTGTTTTAATGTTACTCATCAATAAAAACGTATCGTTATTAGCTTATATAAATATGTCATTTTTTGTCGGAGGAACCGTCCTATTTATTGGCTTATTAATTTACGTGGTATCAAACGGATTTTTCGATATTTTCACACTTAGTATGCGAAAAGTTTTCACACCAAAACGGAATTTAGCAGATGCTGAGTCGATGCGTGCCCCTTCGGAATTGCTTGATTTTCCGACAATCCCTTTCTTTCAACTGGGTGGGACTATTTTACTTGGAATGTTTACGGCATTATTCTTTTATTATTCGAAATAAATAACACTTGATTTTGGAGTTTCTTCTATATTATAATGCAAACAAAATATTTGAGAAATGCAAAGACAAAGAGTAGTACTTTTGATTGGGTTGTATAGAGAGTCTGTGGGTGCTGAAAACAGATCTTCCCGTCATGAGGAATGGACTTTCGAGCATGATTTGTGAACCACTTTGTGGTGTAGGAAATCACGTACTTCACGTTACGAAGATAAAGAGGCCAAGAATCTTTGGCAATCTGGGTGGTACCACGGATTCACACATCATTCGTCCCTTTACGAGGGAGAATGATGTGTTTTTATTTTAGAGGAGGAAATTAGATGAAAAAGATTTTTTCAGGGGTACAACCAACAGGAACTGTAACACTCGGCAATTACATTGGAGCATTTCGTCAGTTTACTACCCTACAAGATGAATATGAGTGTATTTTTTGTATTGTCGATCAACATGCGATAACTGTTCCACAAGATCGACTAGAGTTACGAAAAAATATTCGATCTTTAGCAGCCCTATATTTAGCGGTTGGAATCGACCCTAAAAAAGCCATTTTGTTTATTCAATCAGAAGTTCCAGCACATGCGCAAGCTGGTTGGTTGATGCAATGCATTTCGTATATTGGTGAACTTGAGCGAATGACTCAATTTAAAGATAAATCTTCTGGAAAAGATGGAGTTTCTGCTTCTCTTCTTACGTATCCACCTTTGATGGCCGCTGATATCCTTCTTTACCAAACGGATATCGTACCAGTAGGAGATGACCAGAAACAACATGTTGAATTAACACGTGATTTAGCAGAACGTTTTAATAAGAGATATAATGACATTCTAACAATTCCAGAAATTCGTTTACCTAAAAATGGAGCGCGCATTAAATCATTACAAGACCCTTTGAAAAAAATGAGCAAATCAGATCCCAATAAAAAGTCTACGATTTCATTATTAGATACACCTAAAGAAATTGAGAAAAAAGTCAAAAGTGCTGTAACAGATTCTGATGGCATCGTAGCTTATGATGTTGAAAATAAGCCAGGTGTTTCAAACTTATTAACCATTGAAGCTGCGTTAACCGGTTGTACGATTGAATCCTTAGTTGAAAAATATAATGGGGTAGGCTATGGGGATTTTAAAGCTTCTGTAGCAAACGCAATTATTGATCACTTAAAGCCAATCCAAGAGCGCTATGAAGCACTTCTAGTTTCAGACGAACTAGATACGATTTTGGATGAAGGCGCACAAAAAGCTCACGCAATTGCATCCAAAACGCTTAAAAAAATGGAGAACGCGATGGGCTTGGGAAGAAAACGATAAAGTTCAGTAGAATAAATGATATAACAAAGAGTGTAAAATCTGGTGTTTGGACAATAAATGTCCAGACACTTTTCCATGAATAGCCTAATGATAAATAATTTAAATACAACAGAATTTGCAAAAGACTCATCACAATACATATGTAACTGATTAAAAACAGTAGCCATTTAATCAACAAAAGCACCCTTTTTACCTACTATATGTCGTGATAGACACTGTAAGTCTTGAGTGGCATAATTAGACAATAATTTTAAGAATTATTCAGACTTTCACCTTCGATCAAATGACTTCCCTTTATTGAGATGAGTCCTTTTCAGCTTGTTGTCAAAAATCATATTGATCAACATATAAGAATATATAATCGTATTCTTATATGTTGCATGTTATAGAAAAAGATGATGCCCGACTACTTCTCAAGCTTTCCGCGGACAAAACGCTAGCCTGTCCCGTTTCTTCCACAGGTGTCTTCAGAAATAGCCGACCGTCTTCCAACTGAAATCCAATAAAGATATACGCTTACAGAAGTGAAATCTTAAGATAGGCGTACAGGTTGCGACAACAAATGCAAGTTTCTTTACGAACGACTTTCTTTTCGAACTTGCGCTTATTTGCACTGGCTTTTACATGCGTTGAGTCGATGAATATATGCTCTGCACTACTTAACTTCTTTTCCGAAGCTTGCTTTAGTATGCGGTAAAAGATTACTTCAAAAATATCAGTGTCTTTAAAGCGACGTTCGTAGTTTTTTATAGCCGGTTAGAAGTGTGCACCTTATCATGAAAACCGTAACCTAGGAACCATCGATAAGCCATATTCGTATCAACTTCTTCAATCGTCTTACGCATTGAGCGAATACCGAAAGTATATTGAATGAATGATAATTTAATTAATATATCAGGATTAATGGTTGGTCGACCTACTTCTGAATACATATCTTCTACCAATTCATACATAAAAGAGAACTTAAGAGCAGACTCAATTTTGCGAACAAGGTGATTCGCAGGTACAAGTTGGTCTAAAGCAATCATTTCA
>JBFGKX010000091.1:0-9026 GCA_041576455.1 Paenisporosarcina sp.
AAACATATTGTTTCAGCAGCAACAATTGTATTTAATGATCAACAAGAAATTTTATTAATTAAAGGACCAAGAAGAGGATGGGAAATGCCAGGGGGACAGGTTGAAGAAGGAGAGTCACTCAAGGAAGCGGCAGTCAGAGAAACAAAAGAAGAAACTGGAATTGATATAGAAGTCACAAAATTTTGTGGGATATTTCAAAATGTTAATGGTTCAATCTGCAATACATTGTTTTTGGGGAAGCCAATCAGTGGCGAACTAACAACGAGTACAGAGAGTTTGGAAGTAGGTTACTTTCCGATTGAAAAGGCACTAGAAATGGTCACTTGGAAAAATTTCAGGCAACGAATTGAATATTGTATGAATGATACACTTCAGCCTTTTTGTATTGAATTTTAATAAGGCTTGTTCAGTTAACGGGGCATTCATGGAAGAAGAAAAGGAACTTTCAATGGAGTAGTTTCAATTTAAGGTTGAATCATCATCTGTAAGAGTTAACATAGGCATAAAAAAGAAGCATCTTTAAAATGGATGCTTCAAATAAATAGTCTGTAAGTTAATAAATTGTAACAATCGCCTAAGTTAATTACTTTTTCTCACTTGTTGATAAAAGAGAACGAGAAACTGAGAATGGGAAGATTGTTTGATGTTGACTCTTGTAAGTTGAGATTTTCATCCAGAGACAGGTGATTTTTCAATCAGAAGCATTAGATTCTCCTTGCAAAATTTGTCATGCTTTCTTGTATCAAGTAAGTATAGAAATTTGTAAGGGATATTCAATAGATATTTAATATTTATCATAAAATTATAGGGTTAAATTAGAATATAAATTTTAAAATTTTATTGCATGTGCATGAAGTCATTTCTAGTAAGTGAGTTTATTGAATTTTTTGTCCTATTTTAAACGATCTTTAATATGGAATTGGAGAGGAATCAAATGAAAACATTATTGCTAACTGGGTTTGAACCATTTCTATCATTCACTGTAAATCCAACAATGAAAATTGTTGAAGAATTGAATGAGCAAAACATTGGTGAATACCACATTGTCGGAAAGACAATGACCGTCGATTTCAAGTCGTCAAGTGATCAATTGATTTCTTTACTAAAAGAAGTAAAGCCAGATGCAATCATTTCACTTGGCTTAGCAGGCGGTCGCTCCATAATAACTCCTGAACGCATTGCAATCAATATTAAAGATGGTGCAGTAGATAATGAAGGTCATATGCCAGTAGACGAAGTAATACAGCAAAATGGACCTGCAGGCTATCTAACCACGTTACCAATACGAATGATGGTAAATCGATTAAAAGAGTTAGGATATCCCGCCGAAATTTCAAATTCGGCTGGCACCTATTTATGTAACAATGTGATGTATGAAAGTCTTCATTACATTTATTCAACCCATCTTAACATCCCATCTGGTTTCATACATATTCCCGCTTCCCACGAACTTGCCATTCAACATGGGAATTTGCCAAGTTGGTCACATGAAGACTTGAAACAAAGTGTCTCTATCTGTATTTCAGTTTTATCAGATTTAACTAAATAACTTTTTCAAAATGCCAAAGTCTTGTGCTTTGGCATTTTTCTATAAGTAAAAATGAATCCTTTACAGACGAAATCTAAATGTAAATGCTTACATAAACTAAATATTACGAAATTTCTAAATTTAGGTTTACAAAATACTAAATTAGTGAGTATTCTAGTAAGAATTAATGAGAGATAGGAAAGGGGGAAACACTTTGTGGGATGATTTAGAGCAAACGTTACTTTTGGAATATGATGTCAATTGGTCAAAGAATGGGGTATCAGGTGAACGAGTAGCACGACGATTAGGTGCGTTATCAAAAATTGGATTAACTGCTCAAAAAGGGGTATCTCGTATTGGCTTTTCCCCGCTTGAACAAGAAGCGAAAGAGCTTGTGATGGAATGGATGAAAGAAGCAGGGATGACGGTAGCTCAAGATGGTGCAGGAAATGTAGTGGGGCGTATTTCTGGTCAAACTGAAGATGTAGCTTCGATTGCCTCAGGTTCTCACGTGGACAGTGTACCGGAGGGAGGTCATTTTGACGGACCGCTCGGTGTAATTGCTGCATTAGAAGTGGCAGAAGCGTGGAAAGAACAAGGAATAATCCCTATAAAACCTTATGAAGTATATATTTTTACAGATGAAGAAGGCACTCGATTTAACGGGGGGCTTACAGGGAGTCGCGCAATGACTGGACAAATCGATATGAACGCGCAAATCCTGTTAAAAGATTCGGACGGACTCACTTTTGAAGAAGTGTTAGCGACCACAGGTAAAACGATTGAATCATTTTCTCAAGCCAAACGTGAGCATCTTGGCATTGAACGTTTTATTGAAGTACATATTGAGCAAGGAAAAAAGCTAGAGCATGCAAATTTACCTGTTGGAATTGTAAATGGCATTGCAGGCCCTTCGTGGACAGAAATTTGCTTTGAAGGAAAAGCGGGACATGCTGGAAACACGCCAATGGATGATCGTCAGGATGCACTTACTGCAGCTGCCGAATTATTTTTATACATTGAAAAGGCACCTTCCTTGGTAAGCAGTACTGGTGTTGCCACGGTAGGAAAAGTACATGTAGAACCTAATGGCGCGAATGTGATTCCCGGTAAAGTAACCTTTATAACGGATATTCGAGACATTGAAGAACAGTCGCGCAATCAAATCGTATGTAACATCGTGAATAAAGCCGAGGAAATAGCCAAGTCTCGAAATCTAAATGTCATAATTACTGAAAAAATGCGTACACCTCCTGTCCCAATTGGAGAAGAAATGATCGGGCTCCTGAATCGTGTATTCGATGAACTAAACATTGATAAACAATACCTTGTAAGTGGAGCTGGCCACGATGCCATGATGTTAGGTGCGCACATCCCGGTCGCCATGATCTTTGCTCGAAGTAAAGATGGAGTGAGCCATAATCCTGCTGAATGGACAACCTTAACGGACTGCACAATCAGTGCGCATGTGCTAAAACAAGCAATCGAAGAGTACATGAAAATGTAAACACATATCTTAGCTGTATTTAGCACCAACTTTCGAGACGTAAATAGTCTTCCTTACGCATGGGAGCTAGGTGCTTTATTATAGACAAAAATAATTCAAGAGAGAAAGCAGGGGAAATGATGGCGAAAGCAGATTTAAAAGATATCCTAAAGGATTGGCGCTTGCATGCAGTAGTACTGATACTCGTAAGCCTAATGGAAGCAATTGGACAGTTTTCATTTAAAGTGGGCCCAGGTGTCATCTTACTATTGCCAATGGTTTACGCATTTGTCGTTGGATTGGCATTATATTTCACACCCATTGTTAGTGATAAAATGGCAAAAAATGCGGAACCACTAATAGTCCTAGGAGTTACGTTATTAATTGCAAAAATTGGCGTAATGATTGGCCCGCAAATTGAGGCTTTGATTGAAGCAGGACCTGCTTTGTTATTGCAAGAACTCGGCAATCTCGGAACGATTTTCTTAGCTTTACCTGTTGCAGTGCTTCTTGGATTTAAACGTGAAAGTATCGGCATGACACATTCAATCGGACGTGAACCAAATGTTGGTTTAATCGTCAATAAGTTTGGATTTGACTCGGCAGAAGCTCGAGGCGTAATGGCTGTTTATATTTTTGGTACAGTATTTGGCGCAGTATTCTTAGGATTAATTGCTGGAATTCTAGCAACGGCAACCCCTTTACATCCTTTATCTTTTGCGATGGCGTCAGGAGTTGGAAGCGGCAGTATGATGGCGGCATCAAGTGGATCTCTCATAGCTGCTTTTCCTGGAATGGAAGATCAAATCGTCGCTTTTGCAGGTGCGAGTAATTTACTATCATCGGCAACAGGATTATTTTTCAGTATTTTCGTTGGCTTGCCACTCACCGAGAAATTATATGCCTTGATGACAATACGTAAACATCGCAAAGTATTGAGTCAAAAAGGGGGAAGTGTAAATGTTTAACCAAGCTGTTAAATGGACATTAGTGTTAGGAATTTTTGCAGTTGTTGCGGCTCTTGGCAATTGGATTGGCTATGAGGTGCTTCCTTGGGTAGCAATTCCTGGTTTATTAGTATTAATTGCAATTAGTGTGCTTGGACTTTTATTAGAAAAAATAGTTCCTGGAAACATTCCATCTGTTGGATACATCGGGTTAATCGGAATTTTAGTTTCCTTGCCATTTATGCCGGGTTCTGAATTAATCGTAGCATGGACATCAAAAATTAGTATTCTAGCTTTGGCAACGCCTATCTTGGCATATGCAGGCATTTCCATTGGTGCCAACTGGGCGGACTTCCGTAAACTTGGCATTCGAAGTGTCGTAGTTGCATTGTTAGTATTTTTCGGTACATTTATAGGCTCAGCGTTAATTGCAGAAGGTGTATTAAGATGGCAAGGGATTATTTAAACTAGGTAATTGCAATGCTCGGTGTTTCACCGAGTGTTCAGACTGCATACAAACAATAAAATGAGTGAATATAACGGTATATTATTGTAAAAGAGCGTATGCAAGAAAATATAGATTTTCATTGCGGCGGACGCTTTTCGCGGGCACGGATACAGTCTCCTCACTATAAAAAAACTTTGTTTCTGTTTCTGTATCGCTCCGCTAGCTTCGAAACATGAAAGTGCGTTGCATCGCTCCGCTAGCTTCGTCGCGAACGAATAGTGCAAACTTATTTTCGCAGGTTCTTCAGCTTGTACTTTTTCGCTAAAAAGGTACTTGAAAGAATGGACAATAACTTTGCGACGAGTAATCTCAGGAGTACATGGTTTTGTTGCCTACACTTTATTCAACAAATTTCACAGTATCTCTTTACATGAATTATGTTACAACTGGTCAGCTATATCGGAAGATTTTTGCGGAATCAACGAGATAATCTCAGCCGAGGAGTCTAGCGTTTCGTCCGCGGAAAGCGAAGGAAATAGACGACCATTACCTTTTTCAATAGAGTGCAAACTGAACGCTCGGTGTATCTCACCGAGCGTTTTGATAAAAGTCGGCACTGTTAATTTGAAAGATTGGTTGGAATAAATGATTTAGCCGCGTTCAAGTGGCAATGTGCAACATCTAAATGAACCTCCAGATTTAATGATTTCAGAGAAATCCACTTCAATGACGTCAAACCCCGCTTCACGCATTTTCAGATTCACGTTTTGATTAATAGGCAAACTGAATACTTTTTGATTGCCAATTGATAAAACATTTGTACCCATCGTAAATTGTTCTTCTTTACTTACTTCTAGTAAGCGATAACGCTTAGCAAGAAAATCGACCATGTCAGAAGGGAGTGCTTGTGGAAATATTAAAGCTTCCTGTGTAGATAAAATATTAAACACGCAATCTAAATGTAAATACTTAGGATCAAAAGAAACGGTGACAATTTCATAATCTGGTAAGTCCCTTTGAATTTGTTGAATGGCTGAGGTACATGTGCGATGGCTGAGACCAATATATATGGTTTGCCCATCGATAATTACATCTCCACCTTCTATGTGATACTGCGATAATTTTTGAAAAGGTATGTGGTGCGTTTCTAACCATTGCTCAAAAATCGATTCTTCTCCTTGTCGGATTGTACTTGCCATTTCAGAGACAAACGTTTGATTTCCTAGTGTGAACCCGATGTCTCGAGTGAAAACTTGTTCAGGGTAAGAAGCATTGGCAGATAACGTAATGACCTCGACGCCTTCTTCTCGCAACTTGGCAACAAACTCATGGTGTTGATGCAAAGCACGTTCAGTATTGATATTCCCATCAATATATTGCTTTTGAACCTCATTAATCGTTTCGACAATCGCCATATACTGTGGCTCGCACACTATGACTTTCCGTAAAGGCTCATATTCACTTCGACAAGTTGTTTGAATACTATCGAGATTTTCGATGTTCATCGTTTCTCCTCCATCAATTCGATTAGTTTCCTATCTTATTCCCATTTCACATTAGGATTAACACATCCTGTGAAAGTTTTTGCCAGAAACCGAGAGTTTGTTTCATTTATATAACGTAAGGGTAATTCGTACATGAACAGGTCTTTACATAGAATGTACAGTGGAGGGGTTTTATGAAAACTAAACAAGGTGCATTATTGACGAAAGAAGATTTCTTATCAAGATCAGACTTACCACAGTGGTTACTTCAAGAATATGAGACATTCCACAAAACAGTAACTGATAAAACATTTCCTTGTTATTTTGGTAGGAGTGGAGAAATCAATGGGGAATTACGTTACGGATATATCACGCAAAATGATTGGTCTCATTTACCTAAAATCGTTGAAGAGTTCTTACACTTATTCCAAGATCCAAAGCACAAACGACATGGGTTATTTGTATTTGTTGAACCATTTGAGGTTGAAGGAAATTTGGAACAATACCGAAAACAGTTTTGGGAAATATTACAGTATTTGCACGAGGTAGATCCAGTTGAATGGCCTGAAGATGCCCCGCTAGACCCTGATCATCACTTGTGGGATTTTCGCTTCCATGGAGAACCGATTTTCGTATTTGGAAATGCTCCAGCATATAAGCAACGAAAAACACGCCATTTAGGAAACTCAATGGTCTTAGGATTTCAACCAAGAAAAATTTTTCAAGGGCTGGAAGGAACAGAAAAGGGAGGCATTATGTCTCGGGAAAAAGTGCGTGAGCGAGTAGAGGTGTGGGATAACTTGCCGAAACATCCAGATATTAGTCATTTCGGAGATCCGCATCATCATGAATGGAAACAATTTTTCATTGGCGATGACATCGAACCCATTAAAGGGAAATGTCCATTTACTCATAAACAGTAGATAAAATAGACGCTATATATGATGAAAAAATCATCCAGTCGAATTTATGGATTGCCCACATTAAATGTATGTTTTTCCTTAGTTGTTAAATTGCAGTAGATAAATTTTAATGAAAACACGCCAGATCGATTGGGTGTGTTTTTCTTTATGCCTATTCCTTCTATTCACGGTCATTCTCCGCTGTTTTCATGTTACACTAGGGCGTAAACTTATTTAATTGAAGGACGTGTTTGTATGGTAGGACGTAATGACCCTTGTCCATGTGACAGCGGGAAAAAATTCAAAAAATGTTGTGAACGAAAACAAGCGATCACTATTGAAGAAGTTCGTTCAGAAGAATTAGAACGTGTACTTCAATCGTTTTATGATGAGTACCCTGAAAGAAAAGATTTACCTGCTCTATTAGATGTGATGAACGAGTGGAAATCTAAATTAGAAAAATTCTTAGTCGAAGAAATGATCGAAGCCATTGCAATTGATGAATTTTTCTTCCATCATAAACCACAAATATGGTTGAAATATATTGAAAAGCAACACAAGAAAGCGGTCCGTCCAGCTATCATGAACGTGTTATCGCATTGGAAAAACCCGAATGTCCTTTTAGGAGAAGTTCTAGAAGTAGAACAGGAGTTTATGCTCGTCAAAAACATCTTCACTGCTGAAACCATATATTTGAAACGTGAAAGTGAAAAGCCTGTTCCTGTAGGCGTACACGTATTTTGCTTTACACTGCCAGATATTAGTTTGAAAGATAATCACTATCTAGCAGTATCAAGTTTGATTTTCATTTCAACGGATCATCATGACGTCATTTCTTCTTTTGCAAAAACAAATGCTGAAAGTGATAAAGAAGCAGCATCGCAATTCTTGCAAAATCACCTTATTGATTTTTGGGAACTTCTTGGGTCAAATGGCTACGGCGGAGGAGAATTTACGGAATTTGAAGCAGGCATCTTAATTGAAGTAATGGATCGATTAGAAAAACAAAATCGGAATCCGAAAGCGTTATTAAATATCATTGAAGATTATTTAGTGACAAATCAACCAAATGCTCGAAAAGAAGCTGCTGTTGCTGCAGGAGCCATTCGTTTTGGTCAAGAAAATGAATTATTTGAAGGACCTTATTGGAGCATTAAAGAAATTGCGGAATGGTATGAAGTTTCGACACATTCCTTAAATAAATACTACAAAGATATTACGGAATTTTATGTAGCTAGTACAAACAAATAGGAATCGGAGCCTGCTAAAGAAATCATTTTGGCGGGCTCCGTGCGTTTTGGCTGGAATATCTCGCAGAACGGAAAGTTTTTTAGCAAGAACCTCATTTGTTCAATTGTTTTCCCCGATTATTATTTAGTCAATTCTAGATGATTTTTTAATTGAATGTTTATCTGATTAAGTTCTTCGACATCTAACATGAAATACCAAATATTATCTAACATTTGCCCATTCCCTTTTTGCAAGGTAATAGAATCTACTTGGCTTAAAGCATCCTTATAATCTGAAGAAATGGTTTTCATATCATCAAAGGTTAAATTTGTCCGTACATGATCTCCTAAGACGGCCAGTAATTCTTTATAATTCCATACACTATTAAAAGTTTTAAGTTTCTCATAAATCGCTCTAAGGACGATTTTTTGACGTTCTTGTCGCCCAAAATCGCCATGTGGGTCTTGATAACGCATGCGAACATACGCTAATGTTTGTACCCCTTCCAAATGAATATGGCCAAGTTTGTACAAGTGATCATCCATTTCAAAGGCGAGAGTATTGTCAATGTCTACTCCATTAACGGTATCAACTAAATCAACAAAACCTTCCATATTTATGGAAATGGTGTAGTCGATTGGAATTTGTAGCAAATTCTCAACAGTCACTTTCACCATATCCACCCCTCCAAAAGCATAAGAGTGATTTATTTTGTCTTTTTTTTGCAAACCGATTATTTCTGCATAAGTATCTCTTGGAATGCTGATCATTTTTGTCGATTTGTCATTTGGATTTACCGTGACAACGATAATGGTATCTGCACGACCAGTATCTGTTTCACGTTTATCAATGCCTAATAACAAAAAGGAAAGTGGTTTTTTGTGTTCAAGTGGAGAAGGACTAGTTCGATAAGAAGAGACAGGGGTTCTTTCTGGTTCGTGCATTTGATTAACAGTGGATTTAATCATGGAATAGACAAATAATAAATGTAGTCCAATCAA
>JBFGKX010000092.1:0-8992 GCA_041576455.1 Paenisporosarcina sp.
ACAAAACTCTGTTTCATATGAAGTTAACTTGCTAGTGAACCCAATTTGATCGATAAAGTAGCTAGTTTGATCGATAAAGTCTCCAGATTGATCGATAAATCACCAGTTTGATCGATAAATATTTCACAAACTATATAAAATAAAAATTTCTGTTTCTCAACGAGAGTATTAAGTGCGTTACTGTCACTCAATTCAACAATCACGTTCAATAAAAATAAAACGCCAATTCTGAATCAGAATTGGCGTTGCCTCACTTATAGGGTGTCTTCATTCTTTTTAACCGTCGTGTAAGTGGTCACATATGAAGCGCTTGAAAAGATATTAGGGCGCTTATCAATTCCTTCTTCTGTGCCACGCTTTTCATGAGCTTGGGTATAGGCTTGGGAGGTTTGCCATGCCTCGAATGATTTAGGACCTGACCATTCTGTCAAAATGATGTAGGTATCTGAGCTAACTGGTCGTAATACACGAATCGCGATAAAGCCGGGTTCATTTTCAATTGCACGTGCTCGATTGTTAAAACGATATTCAAAGATTGGACGACCTTCATCCGTTACTGGAATATTGTTTAAAACAAAGTACCCTTGATCGCTTAAATCTCCTGAAGCGTCAATGACTTCGTATTCACGTGGAGTTTGAAATACCGTATCTCCATTGGTTTCGTGAAGTAACAGAGCATTGCCTTCTCCATGAAGAACAAACATCTGTTCACCTTCATGTTTTTCTAATATTGAGTTCATAAATTCAGCTGTACCTGATGTGAAAAAAATTTTCATTTAAAATCCCTCCGTCTCTTATGTATAGTATAATCTTCCCCATTCTAAAACGTCCGAAACAAACGTTTGTCAAAAGAGTGTCTGCTAATCGAGACAATTCTATGACAATTGCACCTGAAATCTATACAATAGTGAAGAGAAAGTCTATATTTAGAACGAATATAAAGAGGTCAATCAAAAATTACGTAAAGTTGAAAGGGAGGAAATAGATTTATGAGAAAAATAAATGATACATTTTTACGCGCTGCAAGAGGTGAAAAAGTGGATTACACACCGGTTTGGTACATGCGTCAAGCAGGACGTTCACAACCAGAATACCGCAAAATTAAAGAGAAGTATTCATTAGAAGAAATTACACATCAACCCGAATTATGTGCGTATGTTACTCGTTTACCTGTCGAAAATTACAATGTGGATGCAGCAATTCTTTACAAAGACATTGTAACGCCACTTCCAGGAATCGGTGTGGATGTGAAAATTAAAGCGGGCGTGGGTCCTGTTATTTCAAATCCAATACGTACTGTACAAGATGTAGAAAAACTAGGAGAACTTTCTCCTCAAGATCACATTCCATTCGTACTTGAAACAATCAAAATTTTGACGGAGGAACAATTAGATGTGCCATTAATTGGGTTCTCAGGTGCCCCATTTACACTTGCGAGCTACATGATTGAAGGCGGACCTTCCAAAAATTATAATAAAACAAAAGCATTTATGGTATCTGAACCCCAAGCGTGGTTTTCATTAATGGATAAGCTTGCAGATATGATTATTGTTTACACAAAAGCACAAATTGATGCGGGTGCAAAAGCAATTCAAATTTTTGATTCTTGGGTAGGCGCGTTAAACGTTGAAGATTATCGAATCTTTATTAAACCAGTAATGACACGAATTTTTACCGCAATTCAAGAACAAGGAGTTCCAGTGACAACTTTTGGTGTAGGTGCTAGTCACTTAGCAAAAGAGTGGCATGACCTTCCTGTAGACGTAGTTGGATTGGACTGGCGTTTATCAATCAAAGAAGCGCGCGCAATGGGCTTAACGAAAACGCTTCAAGGGAACCTAGATCCTGCATTATTACTTGCAGATTGGTCTGTTATTGAGGAGCGAGCGAAAGAGATTATTGATCAAGGAATTGCACATCCTGTTCAGATTTTTAATTTAGGTCATGGTGTTTTCCCAGAAGTAAATCCGGATACATTAAAACGACTAACTTCATTTGTACATGAGTATAGCCGTGAACAAATAAAGGCAAATTCATAAGGTGTTCATGTTCGCCAAAAGAATTGAACATGACAAAATGAAGAAGGTAAATTAATTAAAGAGGTGATGAAGTTGTCTAAGAAAACGATGGGACTACTTGTCATGGCTTATGGTACGCCATACAAAGAAGAAGATTTAGAAAAATACTATACACATATACGTCATGGTCGTCCTCCAAGTCCTGAAGCTTTAGCAGAATTAAGAGATCGATATCGTGCCATTGGTGGAATTTCACCACTTGCAAAAATCACTGAAGATCAAGCAACAGCACTTCGTGACCGATTGAATGAAGTTCAAGAAGAAATCGAATTTAAATTATACATTGGATTAAAACACATTGAGCCATTTGTAGAAGATGCAGTTGAACAAATGCATAAAGACGGCATTACGGAAGCCGTTTCAATTGTATTAGCACCTCACTTCTCGACGTTCTCAATCAAATCATATAATGGTCGTGCCAAAGAAACAGCTGAAAAGTTAGGAGGACCACACATTATTTCAGTTGAAAGCTGGTATGATGAACCTAAATTTATTCAATATTGGACTGAAAAAGTGTCGGAAACATTTAATTCTATGACTATGGAAGAACGATCAAAAGCTTGCTTGATTGTATCTGCCCATTCTTTACCTGAAAAGATTATAGCTAATGGTGATCCTTACCCAAATCAATTAAAAGAAACAGCTGATTTAATTGCACAAGCTGCTAACGTGGAAAACTATGTGGTGGGTTGGCAAAGTGCTGGACAAACTCCTGAACCTTGGATTGGACCAGATGTACAAGATTTAACACATGAGTTACATGCACAAAAAGGCTACCATACATTTGTTTATACACCTGTTGGATTTGTGGCAGATCACTTAGAAGTGTTGTTTGACAATGATTATGAATGTAAAGTAGTAACAGATGAAATTGGCGCAAATTACTATCGTCCTGAAATGCCAAATACACAACCGTTATTTATAGATGCGATGTCTGACGTTGTACTAAAACACTTATATAAAAAGTAAACTGAAATCGAAAGTGATGATGACTTTGTCTGAAGAAATACGAAAAGTAGCGATTGTAGGTGGCGGAATTACGGGATTAGCGGCTGCTTATTACATGCAAAAAGAAGCGAAAGAAAAAGGATATCCCCTTGAAGTCGTATTGATTGAAGCAACTCATCGTTTAGGTGGGAAAATACAAACGGTACGAAAAAATGGGTTTATTATTGAGCGTGGTCCTGATTCATTCTTAGCACGTAAAAAAAGCTTTGGCATTTTAGCTGAAGATCTTGGGATAAGTGATCAATTGGTCAGTAATGCAACTGGACAAGCGTACGTTCTAGTAAATGACGAGTTACATCCGATTCCAGGTGGGTCTGTTATGGGCATTCCAACTCAAATTGCACCTTTCGTTACATCAGGTTTGTTTTCGTGGAGTGGAAAATTCCGTGCTGCTTGTGACCTTGTTTTACCAAAATCATCAGTCGAAGGTGATCAGTCTTTAGGACGATTTTTCCGTAGAAGATTTGGTGGTGAAGTAGTTGAGAATTTAATTGAGCCACTACTTTCTGGCATTTATGCTGGTGATATTGATAAGTTAAGTTTAAAAGCGACATTTCCACAGTTTCACGATATTGAACAAAAGCATAGAAGTTTAATATTAGGAATGAAAAAAACAACTCCCAAAGTGTCACGGAATAAGCCAAAAGAAGGCATTTTTCGGACATTTGAGAATGGCTTAGAAACTATTGTCACAGCTATTGAAAATCAGCTAGAACCGGGCAACGTAATGAAAAGCGTGAGAGTAGAGCGACTTGAAAAAGTAGGGAACAAAGTGAACCTCCACTTAAATAATGGTACAGAAATGCTATTTGACGCGATGATATTGACCACGCCTCATCTGACGGCAACTCAATTATTTGAAGAACATGGCTTGTTGACTGGACTTCAAGAAATGCCAGCAACGTCTGTAGCAACAGTGGCAATGGCTTTTCCAGAAGAAGCTGTAACACAAGAAAAAGAAGGCACTGGTTTCGTTGTCTCACGTAACAGTGATTACTCAATCACAGCTTGTACGTGGACGCACCGTAAATGGCCTACAACTACCCCAAAAGGTCATGTGTTACTTCGAGGATATGTTGGTCGAGCTGGCGACGAAGCAGTTGTTGACTTATCGGATAGTGAAATTGAAAAAGTCGTATTAGCGGATCTTCGAAAAACAACGAAAATTGATGGGAATCCACTCTTTACTATTGTAACTCGTTGGAAACAAGCCATGCCTCAATATGTTGTAGGACATAAAGAAAGCATTGCTGCAGCGAAACAAGAAGTCCACGAAGCTTTCCCAATGGTAAAACTCGCTGGGAGTTCTTTAGAAGGCTTAGGGTTACCTGATTGTATTGATCAAGGAAAAGCAGCTGTAAGTGAAGTATTAGAAGAAATGTTTACAAATCTTAATAAATAATCTTTAAATCCAAGTCTAATTAAGGCTTGGATTTTTTCATTTTCAAAAATAGATAGTGTATAGTTTAATGTATGAAAATTGGAGTGTAGGAGTGAAGAAGTTATGTATGCCATATTAAAGTTCTTACTATTCATCATCCTAATTTATGTGTTTGATTATCTTTTAAATTTTATTATTTTTACCCCATTAGGTTATGAAGGAATTATGGGCCTTTTTGTCAGATCGATTATTGCAACGGTATTGGCCATTATTAGCTCTACTTTTATTTTAAGAGTGATCAATAATTGATTAAGAGTTAAGGTGCATTCCCTATAAATGTTTAATTAGTTGTTTCCATCGACCTATTCGGCACAAGATTTTTAGCTATTTTTTCTTTAACTGAAATTTACTAAATTGCCATAATGATTGCTTGTTGCTTACATTTCTTTGGACAGCTTTATGTACTACTACACTATCATTCATCCGATTGACTGAATGATGCAGTCAACACTAAAACAGCCGTCTAGGAGAGGTATCCTAAACGGCTGTTTTAAATTTTAGAGATGATTACAGTTATCGCAGGTATTCCCATAACATTCATGTTGCTCTTCAATTTTGTCTCCACATTGCGCACACTGTTTCGGTGGGAGATTTTTAAAAAATTCAATTACATTTTCCATCATGTGATTCCCTCCTTTTCTGTACTAGTACTGTTACTATTTTATGTATTGTATTATAACAGTGTAACTAATGTCAACACAAAATGTTAAGAATCCTTTATAGTGTATGTAGGACAATTTAAAGGAGCGAGAAATATGTATTTTATTGATAACAAAGGTATCACAGATCCACGTATTAATTTAGCCATTGAAGAATATGCACTGAAGACTATGGATGTAGATAAGGATTCATTTTTCCTGTTCTACATTAATGAACCCGCTATTATTATTGGAAAGAACCAAAATACAATTGAGGAAATTGATACAGATTTTGTTGATGTAAATGGAATCCATGTAGTTCGTAGATTATCAGGTGGAGGGGCTGTTTATCACGATCATGGGAACTTGAATTTTAGTTTTATTACAAAGGACGATGGGGATAGCTTTCGTAACTTTAAGAAGTTTACACAACCTATTGTCGATGCCTTAAAAGAAATGGGGGTTGACGCAGAACTTTCCGGCCGAAATGATATATTAGCGGAGGGGAGAAAAATTTCTGGCAATGCTCAATTTACCACTAAAGGCCGCATGTTTAGCCATGGCACATTGATGTTTAATACGGAGATTGATGCTGTCGTGTCTGCATTAAAAGTACGTAAAGATAAGATTGAATCAAAAGGCATTAAATCGATTCGCAGTCGAGTAGCTAATATTACAGAGTTCTTGGATAAACAAATATCAATCGAAGAATTCCGCCTCAAGTTGTTGCATTCGATATTTGGTGGCGAAGAGCAAGTTAAAACAATGGAACTTTCAGAAGATGATTGGACAAATATTAAAGAACTATCGAAAAAACGTTATGGAAACTGGGAATGGAATTATGGTAAATCGCCAGCATTTAATATGTCTCATTCTGAACGTTTTCCAACAGGAGGCATCGATGTTCGGTTACAAGTGAGAAATGGGTATATTGAGGATGCAAGTATTTACGGAGATTTCTTTGGTGTGGGCGATGTAGCTGATATTGAAACCCGTTTAAAAGGTATTACTTACGATAAAACAGCAATTGCTGAAGCACTTGGTGATGTAGATCTCTCTACGTATTTAGGTGGCATTACAAAAGAACAATTCCTTCAATTAATTTATTAAGACATAATATAACAACGCACGAACAATTAAATCGATGAAAGCCTTACAGGTTAAAAAAGGTGCAAATTCATGTTACTGAGTTACTGCCATCACATAAAAAGTTATTCATTTTATGTGATAAATACGTAGGTACAACTTTCTGCAATTGGTTTATAATCATCCCTTAGAGTCTGACTTCGGTCAGGCTTTTTTGGTATGATTAAGAAAAAAGGGGGGATGTCACATTGTCGATACATCGTATTTATATTGTAGAAGATGATCGCAAAATTGCTTCGCTACTTGCCGATAATTTACGGAAATATCAGTACGAAGTACAAACGGTTCAAGATTTCGATTTAATTTTAGAAGAGTTTGAGGCGTTTGACCCACACTTAATTTTATTGGATATAAATTTACCTTCTTATGATGGTTACTATTGGTGTCGCCAGTTTCGCATGAAAACGACATGTCCCATATTATTTATTTCAGCCCGGTCAGGAGATATGGACCAAGTTTTTGCACTTGAGAATGGTGGTGATGATTTCATTACGAAACCTTTCCATTATGAAATCGTTTTAGCGAAAATAAGAAGTCATTTACGGAGAACATACGGTGAGTATGCTACAAAACAAGAGGAACGTACGATTAAACTAGGAAAATTGTCGTTGTATTTAGAACGGTTAGAACTGCATACAGCTTCACACCAAATCCCACTACAAAAGCGTGAATGTACGATACTGGAACTTTTGATGAATCATGCACCAAAAGTAGTGACGCGTGAACAACTTCTTGAAGAATTGTGGGATGATCAAGCTTTTGTGGATGAAAATACGTTGAACGTGAACATGACACGTGTAAGAAAGAAATTACAAGATTATGAAGTTGACTCTACAATCGAAACCGTTCGAGGAGCAGGTTATCGATTTGTGTTAAGTGCGGAGGAGTCTTGATGAATCTGAAGATGTTTGTTCAAGAACATGCTGCGTATGCAATCTTCCAAATTATTTTGGTGCTCTTTATCATGCTCATTTATTGGTTAGAAGGGTTTCGGAATATAGACACCGCTATTTATACTGTTGTCATAAGTATGTTATTGATTTTGTCGTTTTTATTTGGTCGATACGTAAAACGATACACATTTTATCAAAAATTACTGGCAATTCCTACCAAAATGGAAGCGGCTTTACAGAGAAATGCGAAATCACCTGAACAACAACAAGTCGAAAATTACTTGCAAGGGTTATATCGCTTATATCAAGTGGAAGTACAAGCTTTATATGCGAATCAACATCGCCATCTCCAATTTATAAATCAATGGGTGCATCAAATGAAAACGCCTCTTTCTGTGGCAGAACTGCTATTACAAGAAGATGGAGAAGTCGATAAAAAAAGCCTACAAGAAGAGATTGATCGATTAAAACGTGGGTTAGATTCCGTGTTAATGAATGCACGACTGGATACGTTTGAACAAGATATGCACATTGAGCAAGTTCAATTAAAGACATTAGTCTCCGAAGTAGTGTCTGAAAATAAACGTCTATTTATTACAAATCATATATATCCCGTAATCTCAATTAATGAACAATTCATCGTCCACACTGATGCAAAATGGATGAAATTTGTGATTGAACAATTTATTACAAATGCTGTGAAATATACCTTTGAAGAAGGGAAGAAAGTTCATATTCAGGCAATCTGTCAACAAGGAAATATATCTCTGTTGGTTCAAGATGAAGGTATTGGTATTCCGATGACCGATATGTCTCGTGTAAAAAAAGCTTTTTTCACAGGAGAAAATGGACGGAAATCTGGAGAAAGTACTGGAATGGGTTTGTATTTAGCCAATGAAATTTGTGCTAAGCTCGGTCATGATTTAGAAATTTCCTCTCAACTAGGTGTAGGCACGACCGTTTCAGTTTTATTTCATAATGAAGGAGTAACAGAAAGAGGGGGGCTAGAAAATGACCATCCTAAAAGTAGACGAAATAACGAAAGTGTATGAAGGGAAAGTCACTCATCGTGCGATAAATCAACTAAGCTTTGAAGTAAATAAAGGGGAGTTTGTCGCAGTGATGGGTCCTTCGGGAAGCGGGAAAACGACACTCCTTAACTTAATATCTACAATTGATTCTGCAACATCAGGAACAATCACAATTGATGGTCTTAGTCCCGAGAAAATGTCTAAAAACGAGTTGGCTCTCTTTAGGAGAAGGCAACTCGGCTTTGTCTTTCAAGATTTTAATTTACTCCAAATGCTCACTGTTGAAGAAAATTTGGTGCTTCCTCTAACATTGGATGGATATGCATTAGATGAAATGAAAAGACGCATTGGGGAAGTGGCAAAGAAACTTGAATTAGAACAAATTCTTGAAAAGAGACCCAATGAAATCTCTGGAGGGCAAGCACAACGGACTGCGATTGGCAGGGCACTCATTCATCAACCGACTTTTATTTTAGCGGATGAACCAACTGGAAATTTAGATTCAAAGGCTTCACGTGATGTGTTAGAGTTGCTTGTAAAAGTCAATCAAGAGCAAAATACGACAATTCTTATGGTTACGCACGATCCAATTGCAGCAAGTTATTGTGACCGAGTGATTTTTATTAAAGATGGCGAGTTTTTCAATGAAATTTATAGTGACAATCGTAGACAGACTTTTTTTCAGCGAATTTTGAGTGTCTTGTCTTTACTTGGAGGTAATGTGCATGACCTTTCAACAATTCGCTTATCGTAATGT
>JBFGKX010000093.1:0-8951 GCA_041576455.1 Paenisporosarcina sp.
AATAAAAAAAGACCTCAAAAGGCCTTCATTTTTTATCATGTAGGATTATTTATAAAAGTCTTTTTGGTCATCTTTATCCACATCTTGTGGCGAGTCCGAGGATCCGAAGCTCTCAACATCTTCAAAACTGTCTTCATAATCGCGGACACCCTCCTCATCTTTTACAGGATGTTCGGTAGAAGAGCCTAGGATTGCTTCTTCTGGAGGACGACCATCTGCATCCAAATCATGATGAGCGTGTTCAATGCAGGTTAATGCATTAGGTATCGCTTCAAGTCGTTCAAATAAAATTTCTTTGCCACAAACTGCACAAGTTCCGTAGGTTCCTTCTTTTATCGCTTCTAAAGCTTTTTCAATTTGTTCGATTTCTTCTTCTTTGTGATGTTCAATTGCCATTTCAGTATTTTGATCAGTTAGATCTGTCGCATTATCGGCAGGATGATTATCATAATTTGATAACTCCGTTGTTTCCAAATGAGTGTCTTGATGAATACGACTTTTTACGTCTTTTAGCTCTTGAGTTAGTTGGTCCTTTAATTGTTTCAATTGTTTCTCATTCATATGTTGTTCCTCCAAGTTCTTTTTTGCTTTCCCTATCTATTTCCTATATCACGAAAATCAAACCATCTTTTCAAATAACAGGACAAAGGCGTATGATGGAAGAAGAAAAATTGAGGAGGAAACGCCTTGTCTAAAAATCCATATACACTTGTCATCGGTGGTGTATTTTCTCTTTTTATCGCCATGAGCATTGGACGTTTTGCATATACGCCTATCTTACCTTTTATGCAAAAAGAAGCCGGGTTTTCAACGAGCTTTGCTGGTTTTTTGGCATCTAGTAATTATGCAGGTTACTTAGTCGGAGCCATTATGGCAAGCCTTGTTCCCTTAAAACGAAATCGCGCAATGCTATTGAGATTTAGTATTGTGGTGAGTATTTTACTGACATTAATGATGGGACTTACATATAGTCATACCTTGTGGATGATGTGGCGATTTTTATCGGGCATTACAAGTGCCTTTGTTTTCGTTTTAGCCTCAAGTTTAATACTAGATCAGCTTGCAAAACAGCGGAAACTCGGATGGGTAGGCGTCATGTATGGGGGGGTTGGACTCGGAATTTTCACCTCTGGACTGCTTGTCCCCATTTTAATAGAGAGCTTTCATTATGAAGGTGCTTGGGTTGGACTAGCTGGTCTTGCTGGAGTTTTAAGCATAGTTGTGTTTTTAACGGTGAAAGAAGATGTTACTACGATTCCCATTGCTACTGTAACTCCTTCTACTGATCATCAAAAAACACCAAGATGGCTTCCTTGGTTACTTGCATCATATGGACTAGAAGGGCTAGGATACATCGTAACTGGAACATTTATCGTGGCAATTGCTGAACAGACCCCAGCTTTTAGTGGAAATGCGACAAACGTTTGGGTGTTAGTAGGATTAGCAGCCATTCCTTCCTGTGTTCTCTGGGCGCATTTTGGAAGTAAATATGGGTACATGTTATCTTTGCTCATTCTATTAATGATTCAAGCTATCGGCATCGTTTTGCCAGCTATATCTGATTCCTCCACAAGTTTTTATATGAGCGCAATCCTGTTTGGGGCAACTTTTATGGGGGTCACTACTCTTGCTACAGCCTATGCCCGCAATAAAAATCCTCTCGGAAGTGCACGAGTGATCGCTATCATGACAACTGTTTATGCTCTCGGTCAAATGATTGGCCCTTCCATAGCAGGAGTTTTAACTGCAGCTACAGAAAGTTATTCTTGGGCTCTTTTATGTGCAGCCATTTTAGTCTTTATTGGTTCTCTATTCTTACTGCCCTTAGTTAAACATGAAAGGTTGGAAGCCAAGAGTGATGCTAATTAAACGAATTGATCATATTCAACTTGCCGCTCCGATAGGCAGTGAAGAGCAAGCACGCTTGTTCTTCCAAGACATTCTTTTATTAGACGAAGTTGAAAAACCAGAAGCGTTACAGAAAAATGGAGGTGTTTGGTTCTCTAATGGACATGTTCATATTCATGTAGGTGTGGAACCGTCATTTACACCTGCTAAAAAAGCACATCCTGCCTTTGAAGTAACAGATATTGAAGCTCTTGCCTCACAAATACGTGAAAAAGGTTTATCCATTCAAGTGGATGCTCAATTACCTGGTGCCAAACGTTTTTATGTGGATGACCCATTCGGTAACCGATTGGATTTTTTAGAATGGATGGAAAAATAACAAGCAGAAACTACTTCATTTCTGCTCGTTATAATGAAAATAGGCTTTCATTTAAGTAAGTCATTTTTGTAGTTGGATATCGACTCCTACAGACTGGCTTCTTTTTTCCAAAACAACATTATCACGCCAAATACCATCCATTTTCCCCATACGCTCATGTATGCCCACTTCCCGAAAGCCACATTTTTTATGAAGCTGGATACTCGCTTCATTTTCAGGGAAAATAACGGCCTTCAACGTCCAAAACCCTTGTTGCTCAGAAACTTTTATCAGTTCATTTAAAAGAAGTTTTCCGATTCCCTTCCCTTTTGCTCGTGGATGAACATAAATGCTAACTTCTCCAACACCTGCATACACAGAACGAGCGGAAGTGTAAAGTACTTTCGCCCACGCCTGCACTTGATTACCTTCTTCGGCAATTAAATGACATTCTGGATGTGCGGTTTCCATCCATTTCTCATAGGCTGGGGCCTTTGTTTCAAATGTAGCATTCTTTGATTTAATCCCTTCAACGTAGATTTCTTTCACATGTGGCCAATCTGAAGGTGTCATCTGACGAATTATTAGGCCCATAATACCACTCCAACCTTTTTTAAATTAATTTACGTTTAATAGTTGCATTTTACAAACAATAAGCATATAACTAGTAGTAAGAGGTGAAACATGGAAAACAAACGTGAATTATTTCAAGTCTTAACCCGTCGCTTTGGCCTATTAAACAAAAATTGTTGTGCGGTTAGTGGAATTGAAATTTCTTCCGTGCATAGTCACATTCTATATGAAATTGATAAACAACATGAACCCACAATGCAACAAATTGCAGAATCTTTAGCCATTGATGTCACTACTTTTAGCAGACAAATTCAAACATTAATCAAAATGGGGCTTGTCACCAAAACACCTTCTTTGGAAGATAAAAGGTTCTATATTTTAACTTTAACAACGGAAGGGAAATTTATTGCCACTTCTATTGAAAAGTCGATGAATACCTACTTAGATGAAGTTTTTTCTCATATGAATGAGTTCGAACAGGAAACTGTTTTACGATCCATTAAATTATTGAACAATGCTATGGCTAAATCAAGCGTGTGTTGTACACCATTTTTATGAGCAAGAGGAATCTTGCTCATAAAATGAATATATACTTGCATTATACAAATTTAAAAGGAGAATTATAGTGGAAAATAAAAAAATGGATTTTAACATCTTAACAAATTGTTGTGAGGCACGTGTTGAGGAATCGAGTTTGAACTCACTTCCAATTGCGATTATTGGCGCAGGACCGGTTGGATTGGCCGCCGCTGCTCATTTAGCAGCTAAAGGAAAGGCGTTTATAGTATTCGAAGCAGGGTCCCAAGTTGGACACCATATTTTACAATGGGGACATGTGCGTTTATTCTCATCTTGGCAATTTAATCTTGATAAAGTTGCCAAACAATTACTCGAAGAAAGCGGTTGGAAACCACCCGTATTAGCACGATTACCTTTTGGAAAAGACCTTGTGGACGAATATTTAATCCCACTTGCAAACTTACCGCTCATTAAACCTTTCATCCACCTAAATACTAAAGTCGTAGCCATTAGTAAAAAAGGATTGGATAAAATGAAAACCGCGAATCGAAATACACAATCTTTTGTGCTTTATTTAGAAAAAGACGGAAAAACGACTCGAATGGAAGCCTCTTCCATCATCGATGCGACAGGCACTTGGGGTCAACCAAATCCAGTCAACGCAGATAATATTTGGACGAATGAAGAAAAAGAACTACAGCAACACATTTTCTACGGAATTCCTGATATAAAAGGCAAAGACCGATTAACGTATGCAAATAAACATGTAGCTGTTGTGGGTGGCGGTCATTCTGCAATCAACACAATTTTGGAATTAGCTACTCTTGAAAATGTTGAAATAAGTTGGATATTAAGAAAAAAACGAGTGGAAGATGCCTATGGTGGGGAAGCTCTTGACGCTTTACCAGCAAGAGGTCAACTTGGTTCCAAAATTCATGAATTAGTCGATCAAGGAAAAGTAAATGTATATACGCCATTCTTTATTCAACAGGTTTTAAAAGATGCAAATGGCATCGAGATTATCGGCACTCATCATAACGAGTTGAAAACGATTAAAGGAATAGATGAAATCATTGCGAATACTGGCAGTCGTCCAGACTTCTCATTCCTTCGAGAGATTCGTATTGATGTAGATGTTGCAACTGAAAGTGTAACGAAACTTGCCCCACTCATTGACCCGAATGTTCACAGTTGTGGCACTGTTCGTCCACACGGTGAGTTCGAGTTACGTCAACCAGAACGAAATTTCTATATGGTCGGAATGAAGAGTTATGGACGCGCACCTACGTTTTTAATGGCCACAGGTTATGAACAAGTTAGATCAATTGTTGCTCATTTAACTGGAGATGAAGATGGAGCTAAAAGAGTAGAACTGGAACTCCCTGAAACCGGTGTATGTAGTACGAACTTAAAAGGGAAAAGTTCATGTTGCTGAGCATTAAAAAATGAAATGGAGGGAAATATCTTGGTTGTTAACCATGGTGGCAACTTATCTAAAGAGTATTTCACGGCCTATATGAAACTTATTATGAAGGCAAAAAATTGTTCAGCTGCCTGTGCAAAGGACGATATGTTTCAGAAGTTTTTTAAAAATAATCCTAATTATTATGGCCCCTCTTCTTTTGAGCAATTTAAATTGGCTTTTATCGAAATCCAATGAGCAAAATCTTTAACTAGGTCTTGCTTCAGCTTGTAGACAAAAGAATAATAATCAATATAAAAGTGTAAAAATTAGTATTCATATCTTTTGCACTCATTTGAAAAAGATGGTGGTCGGCTATTTCTTTCGCTTTCCGCGGACGACCCGCTAGCCTCCTAGGCTCGTTTTTCCGCAGGAGTCTTCAGAAATATCCGACCATCTTACTACTGAAATATCATGAAGAGATACGCTTACTGAAGTGAAATCTGATGATTGGAGTGGAGGCAGCGAAAACATGTGCTCCTGCGACGAAGCTAGCGAAGCGATACAGGAGCAACGTTTTTTCTAGTGACGAGGAGACTAAAGCCGTGCCCGCGAAACGCGTCCGCCGCAAAGGAAATCAACAGGTTCTTGTATACGCTCTTTTTCTCCCATATACAGTTATATTCATTCATTTTATTGTTTGTCTACAGTCTGGAGCAAGATCTTTAACTAGGTCTTGCTTTTTTTATTGTTACTGAGTAAAACATTCCATTCGAATGTAACCATATATGCCTAAATAAATCTCTTTCTTATCCCTATTTACATCTTCGACTAGATTCACAAGGATACGTTGATTCAATATCTTGTAAGCAATATTAATTTTTTTGCATAAGTTAGGAAGATGAAAAAAGATGATGTTTTAAGGTAGAAGGGATGAGAAATAATGTGTGGAATTACAGGTTGGGTGAACTTTAATCGTGACTTACGAGCTCAGTCAGTAGTGGTTGAAAACATGACAAAAACACTTGCGAAACGAGGACCTGATGATGAAAATGTATGGGTGGATACACATGCGATCTTCGGCCATCGTCGGTTAACCGTTGTCGATCCACTAGGTGGCAAACAACCTATGATCAAATCCCATCAACAATATCAATATACACTATGTTATAACGGAGAATTATATAATACGGAAGACCTTCGGAAGGAACTCCTCCGAAAAGGGTATACTTTTTCCGGACACTCGGACACAGAAGTATTACTAACTTCTTATATAGAATGGAAAGAGCAATGCGTTGAGTACTTTAATGGGATTTTTGCCTTTGCCATTTGGGATGAAAAAGAACAAAAAGTGTTTATTGCTCGTGACCGTTTAGGGGTGAAGCCACTGTTTTACTCCGAGAATCATGGAGACTTTCTTTTTGGTTCAGAAATTAAAGCGCTTCTGGCACATCCTGATCTACAGCCGCAATTGTCTCGAGACGGATTAGCAGAAGTACTAAGTTTAGGTCCTTCAAGAAAGCCTGGGTCAGGAGTCTTTCACGGCATAAATGAATTACGTCCTGCTCACGCACTTACCCTTTCTAGGTTGGGTCTTCGAATTTGGCGGTACTGGAACGTGAAGAGTAATGTGCATACCGATTCAGTTGAGGAGACTGCGGAGAAAGTTCGATATTTGGTAACCGACGCGGTAGAACGTCAGCTTGTTTCAGACGTGCCACTATGTACCTTTTTATCAGGAGGGGTGGACTCTAGCGCGATAACGGCAATCGCATCCAATCGATATCAGCTGGACGGAAAAGGCCCCCTACACACTTATTCCATTGACTACGAAGATAACGCCAAATATTTTCAATCGAGTGATTTTCAACCAAATGCAGATGGTCCTTGGATTGAAAAAATGGTGGATAAATTTAAAACCGTCCACCAATCTTCGATTATCACGCAAGATCAATTATTTAATGACTTAGCAGAAGCGGTTCATGTTCGAGATCTTCCAGGAATGGCGGATGTTGATTCTTCCTTGCTGTGGTTTTGTCGAGAGGTTAAACATGATTTCACAGTAGGTTTATCTGGTGAATGTGCGGACGAAATATTTGGAGGCTATCCATGGTTTCACAAATCAGAAGAATTAAACAGCGCAGGTTTCCCATGGATGCGATCCGCGAATGAGCGTGCCTCTTTATTAAACGATAGTTGGCGAAAAAAACTAAACTTAGAGACTTATGCTAAACAAGCTTATGAAGAGACCGTCGCGGAAACGCCTAGACTTGAGGGAGAATCGAGCATTGAGGCAAAACGAAGAGAAATGTTCTACTTAAAT
The DNA here is from genome assembly GCA_041576455.1 of Paenisporosarcina sp. Taxonomy (GTDB): domain Bacteria; phylum Bacillota; class Bacilli; order Bacillales_A; family Planococcaceae; genus Paenisporosarcina. The sequence continues at coordinate 7,024 of JBFGKX010000093.1, forward strand.
ATGGTGTGGTTTATGACAACTTTACTTGATCGAAAAGATCGCATGAGTATGGGTGCTAGTCTAGAGGTTCGCGTACCCTTTGCTGATCACCGTCTCGTTGAATACGCTTGGAATATTCCTTGGGAAATAAAAATGACAGGCAATCGTGAGAAAGGTATTTTGCGCAAAGCATTAGAAGGCATGCTTCCTAATGAAATTCTTTACCGCAAAAAAAGTCCCTACCCTAAAACGCACAATCCCTATTACACAGATCTCGTACAAGGTTGGTGTAAAGACATATTAAAAGACAAGAATTCGATTCTTCATGAATTGTTTGAACAACAGAAACTTATTGATCTTGTGGAATCAAAAGGAGCGGCATTCAAAGTCCCTTGGTTTGGACAGTTAATGACTGGCCCCCAACTATTGGCTAATTTAGCGCAAATGCATGTATGGTTTAAAGATACACAGATTCAATTGATTGATTAAATCATTGTAGGGATAAATTTTAAGAATACCTTATCAAAATTCATTTTATAACGCGGGTTGTTGCAGTTAAATCATATATAAACGGATTGGTTTCCAATCAACTCATATTGGACCAATCCTCATGATTTTATGTATATTAATTCGGGAAAACTCACCTCTGTCTAAATGCTTTTTAAACATTTAAATAGGGTGAGACTACACATAATTACTCTACATTAAAAAAGGAGTGCTCTGGAGGCACTCTAATACAAAAGGGGAAATCCATTTTTAATTATCCTCTATCCAGTGGGAGAGGATCCCAATTCTTAACATTTACGTTGAAAAGTAGCGCCAATGATGACTAACAAAATGAAAAGTACCAAAATTATTGCAAAAGTATTATCTCGACGAGGATAGTTCTCGTATAGATTCCTACACGGAAAATACTCACCACATTCGTAACCGCCATAATGCCCCATGATAAATTGCCCCCTTCCTTTACTAATTAAGATTAGGATATGAAAATTTCCATGATGGACCTAGGGATTTGCGGATGAAGAAGGAATTACGTGTAAAAACTGACTAGTACATGACTGTGTATATTTGAATATTTTAATGATGAAAGCATACCTTAAATTAAAGATTAAAACTTGCTATTGGTGCATGCATTTTACAATTTCAGGGATAAACTATTGACAACACCATTACGTTATGTCATAATATTTAAGTTAACAAGTAAGGTAGCAAGTAAGATTTGAATTTCTGGCATCTACTCGATGTTTTTGATTAAACTTATTCACACTGGCGCGACTATAGGGTCGCAAGGACGTAAAAGAAGGTAGGGTTTACGTTGCTTAAGGAAGACAACCAGTGGACAAATGACCGCGGCACGGAAAGCAAGGAACACTTTCTTAGGAAATTATTCCCCGAATCTTTCGGGATGAAAAATATCATTCAAAGCTATATGTTATCTTATTAAACAAAGGGGCATGTCCAATGGGCATGTCCCTTTTCCAATTTCATTGGAAACCCATTTGTCGATCAGTTTGCATGGTTTATCGATCAACCTGGAGATTTATCGATCAATCTAGCACTTTTATCAATCAAACCGGTCTCACTCTGAAGTCGACTTGTTGAGATGCTGTCTCCAACAGAAAAGGCTGCATTCGCAGCCCTAATTAGTCTCTTTTCGCTTCGCTTCTGTTGGAAACCCATTTATCGATCAGTTTGCATGGTTTATCGATCATACTGAGGATTTATCGATCAAACTGGAGATTTATCGATCAATCTAGCACTTTTATCGATCAAACCGGTCTCACTTTGAAGTCGACTTGTTGAGATGCGGTCTCCAACAGAAAAGGCTGCATTCGCAGCCCTAATTAGTCTCTTTTCGCTTCGCTTCTGTTAGAACCCCATTTATCGATCAGTTTGCATAGTTTATCGATCAATCTGAGGATTTATCGATCAATCTAGCACTTTTA
>JBFGKX010000094.1:0-8921 GCA_041576455.1 Paenisporosarcina sp.
CTTACTCTCAAATTTTTATCCTTAAAAAAAGTGTCCCGCTATGTTAGCGAAACACCCGTAGAGTATAGAAAAACCACTGTTTCTATTTCTCCATCGCTTCGCTAGCTTCGTCTACATCTATAAGATCTCGCTATTGTAAACGTATCTCTTAATATGGTTTCAATAATAAGATGATCGGCTATTTCTGAAGACTCCTGCGGAAAAAAGAGACAAGCTAGACCTCACAGGCATAGCTGTCATAGGCAGCTGAGCTGAGGAGACTAGCGTTTCGTCCGCGGAAAGCGAAAGAAATGGCCGACCATCATTTTTTCAATAGAGAATCTTTCATGAACTGACCGCTTTCCGTGGGCTCGCGCCGAACTCACTCGAGCTTTACTCGAGTGGATTTCAACGTCTTCGCTTTCCCACAGGAGTCGGTCATTTCATTCCTATTTTTATAGGGTGACGTAAGAGGATCTTAAGAAAAATAAAGTATGTACATGAGTGGTTAAAAATGCTGGCGAATCAACCGGTTTCCTATTGGATGCGTAACTCTTCCTATAATTTATATAGAGAGATGGTCGGCTATTTCTGAAGACTCCTGCGGAAAAACGAGACAAGCTAGACCCCACAGGCATAGCTGTCATAGGCAGCTGAGTCGAAGAGGCTAGCGTTTCGTACGCGGAAAGCGAAAGAAATGGCCGACTCTCATCTTTTTCAATAGCGTTCAAACATTAAGACTACGATTTTTTATACATCTATATGGATTGATAACCTTTTGTAAACAAGCAAAGAGTGTCCCGCTACATTAGCAGAACACTCTCACGTTTTTATAAACTCTTCAATTCAGCTAAACGTTTTTCAACGATAGCGTGTTTTTCAATATAGTCTTGTTGCTTCGCGCGCTCTTCAGCGACTACTGATTCTGGCGCTTTTGAAACGAAACGTTCATTTGACAGTTTCCCAGTAACGAGTTTTACTTCTTTTGCCCACTTCTCAAGTTCTTTTTCTAAGCGCTCTGTTTCAGCTGCGATGTCGATTAAGCCTTCTAGTGGCAAAAATAATTCTGCACCGGATACGACACTAGACATACATTGTCCTGGTGCTTCAATTCCTTGACCTATTACTAATGGTTCTGGATTACAGAATTTGACTAAGTATCTCGCGTTTTCTTCAAGTACAGCTAATGTCTCTGTATCTTTTGCCGAGATATATAATGGTACTTTTTTACTCATCGGAGTTTGTACTTCAGCACGAATCGTTCGTACAGATCGAATGATATCTGAAAGCAATTTCATACTTGAAGCTTTTTTGCTATCTGTTAATGATTCGTTAACAGTTGGCCATGCCGCAATTGTAATCGATTCACCTTCATGTGGTAAGCTCTGCCAAATTTCTTCAGTAATGAACGGCATGAACGGATGTAATAATCGCATCGTATTGTCTAATACATAGGCCAATACAGAACGAGTCATTTTTTTCGCTGCTTCATCTTCACCGTGTAAAGGCAATTTTGCCATTTCGATGTACCAGTCACAGAAGTCATCCCAAATGAAGTTGTAAAGGGAGCGACCTACTTCACCGAACTCATATTTCTCTGCTTGTTTTGTTACTTGGTCAATTGTTTCATTTAAGCGAGTCAGAATCCATGCATCCGCAACTGATTTTTCACCACTTAAGTCGATGTCTTCAAACTTCATCCCTTCCATATTCATCATCGCAAAACGTGATGCATTCCAAATTTTGTTTGCGAAGTTCCAAATTGATTCTACCTTTTCAATCGAGAAGCGTAGATCTTGACCTGGAGATGAACCAGTTGATAAGAAGTAGCGAAGCGCATCAGCCCCGTATTTGTCGATGACATCCATTGGGTCAACACCGTTACCTAAAGACTTCGACATTTTACGTCCATCTTCAGCTCTTACTAACCCGTGAATTAATACATCGTCAAATGGTCGTTGCTCTGTAAATTCTAATCCTTGGAAAATCATACGCGATACCCAGAAGAAAATGATGTCATATCCAGTTACTAGTGCATCAGTTGGGTAATAACGTTTGAATTCTTCGTTCGACTCATCCGGCCACCCCATAGTAGAAAACGGCCATAGTGCAGAAGAGAACCATGTATCTAGTACATCTTCATCTTGCTTCCAATTCTCAGGGTCTACCGGAGCTTCATGCCCAACATGTATTTCTCCAGTTACGTTATGATACCAAGCTGGAATTCGGTGTCCCCACCACAGTTGGCGAGAAATACACCAGTCACGAATGTTTTCCATCCAGCGCATATAGGTATTTTCAAATCGTTCTGGGACGAATTGAACTTTGTCTTCACCCTGTTGTAATTTGATGGCTTCGTCTGCTAATGGTTGCATTTTCACGAACCATTGTGTCGATAAATAAGGTTCAACTACAGCACCGCTTCGTTCTGAATGTCCCACTGAATGCATATGCTCTTCAATTTTGAATAAAACACCCGCTTCTTGAAGGTCCGCAACAATTTGTTTACGGCATTCAAAGCGGTCCATGCCTTCATATTTATCGGCTTTATTATTCATTGAACCATCTTCATTCATGACTAGTACACGTTCCAAATCATGACGATTTCCAATTTCAAAGTCATTTGGATCGTGTGCTGGCGTAATTTTCACTGCCCCACTTCCAAACTCCATATCCACATAGTCATCCGCTACGATTTTAATTTCACGTCCTACGATTGGCAATGTTACCGTCTTCCCTATCAGGTCTTGATATCGATCGTCTTTTGGATGAACTGCAACTGCTGTATCCCCTAACATTGTTTCAGGACGAGTCGTAGCCACTTCAATATGACCAGTGCCATCTGTTAATGGATAGCGCATATGATAGAAAGCACCTTGTACGTCTTGATGGATTACTTCAATGTCTGATAAGGCTGTTTTTGTAGCTGGATCCCAGTTAATAATTCGCTCGCCACGGTAAATCAAGCCTTTATTATAAAGTTTTACAAATACTTCTTTTACAGCATTTGATAAGCCTTCATCAAGTGTAAAACGTTCGCGTGAATAATCTAAACCTAAACCTAGTTTTGACCATTGTGTGCGAATATGACCTGCATATTCTTCTTTCCACTTCCAGGTTTCTTTTACAAATTCTTCACGTCCTAAATCATAGCGAGACTTGCCTTCTGATCGAAGTTTTTCTTCAACTTTTGCTTGAGTTGCAATCCCAGCATGGTCCATTCCTGGTAACCATAATGCATCGTATCCTTGCATCCGCTTCATACGGATGAGGATATCTTGTAAAGTTGTATCCCAAGCGTGACCTAAATGTAACTTTCCTGTTACGTTTGGTGGTGGAATCACAATTGTGTAAGGTTCTTTGCCACTAGTTGGTTGTGCTTCAAAAAACTTTCCTTCCAACCACCATTCGTATCGGCCTTGTTCAATTGACTTCGGGTCATATTTTGTTGAAAGTTGTTTTTGTTGTTCAGTCATGATGAGTTCCTCCTTCATTTTGGAAAATAAAAAAACTCCTATCGTCACTAAAAAAGGACGAAGGAGTTGTTTCGCGGTACCACCTTTATTCGCAGATGACCAAATCGTCATCACGCTCTCAAGTTTTTATAACGGCTTTTAACCGGTTTCTGCTACTCAAAAATGTTCACAGAAACTGCTCCTGGGTGACATTCAAATGTTTGTTAACGGAAACTTTCACCTAATGTTCCCTCTCTATGGATAACAAAATCATTTTACTCTTCCCAATCAAGGCATCAATATTTAATTACGTCTAGCATATGTTGAAATTTAAAAAATAATCAGTGCTTTTTTGTATTGTAGCGAATTTTTCATGAAACCGTCAAGTATTTTTGAAAGGAGGAATTTTCATGAGAAGAGGATATAACCCTTATTTGCTTCCCACTTGGCTGCGGAAGACCCGCTTTTATTGCAAAGAAATCATTTTGCCCATCACTGTATTTCAATTAATCCGAACAATCTTCATCCCTACTACTTTCGACTTCTTGTTATTGTGTCTTTTAATCGGGATTCTATTTTTATTCTATAAAGATTTTATTTAACTTCGTATACTGAATACGTTTCTTTTAATTCGGTTAAGAAGAATGGTAAATTTGGATTTTTTTTTACGGATTTCTTTTCTTCAGAAGCCTGTTCATTTGATGAACTTGAACTTGAGCTAGAACTAGAACTAGAACTACTATCACTGGATGAACTACTTTCTTCAGACGAACTACTTTCTACTGAAGAAGATTCCTTCGGTTGATAATCTTGATACAAACAGGTAACATCCCATTCTACTTTTAAGGTACGTTCATTTGTAACGTATGCCTTGATATTTGACAACTTAATCTCTGGCTTAACTTGGCCATGAACATACGTCGGTGGCAATTCAACAAACAATGGAACTGCATATTCAAAGTAACCATTTTCGCCGTTGACATCTAAATCTTCAATGGAAATCCATTCAGAAGTTCCATGATGTTCACATTCACCTGGTCGGAATCCCACATTTGCCGCAATATGATAAATGCCATGTAAGCTGCACACCCCATGCAACTCTTGAAATTCAACTTGTGGTTTAACATCTATGCGTAATGCACTGTTCGGCACCCCAAAACTATCTGGAAAATAAAACACTTCTTGTAACTTCCAATTTACTTCATTCATTTCTTGTCCTCCTTTATTACGCTTTGTGAAAGATTTTATGCGAGAGAACAAGCTATTATGCTTCTGCTTACTGAATCAAGATAAATTTGTTACTTCTAGATGATCATTAAAACGTGAACAATCATTTTATTACTCATTGTAAATTGTTCAAGAGAGTCCTACTTTTTCTACTGTGCACATTCACCACGAAACATTGGTTCAAATAATAGGATTTATCATCATAAAAACCCCCGAATAGAAGTTTTTAAACTGTCACTACTCGGGGGTTTCTATATTAATTTTAAGCTAATTGAGCAAACACTTTGTGGAAAGCTGCCACTGTTTTTGCGATATCTTCATTCGTATGAGCGGCAGATAAGAACATTCCTTCAAACTGCGAAGCTGGTAAGAAAATGCCTTCTTCTGCCATCAAACGGTAATATTTTGCGAATAATTGAAGATCTGACGTTTTCGCAACATCATAATTCGTTACGGTTTCATTGGTAAAGAAGAACCCAATCATCGACCCTGCACGATTCACCGTGTGTGGAATGTGATATTTAGAAGCCGCTTCGCGGAATCCAGCTTCTAATTGATCAGCTAATCGATTGAAGTGATTATAGGTCTCTGTTGTTAATTGGGAAAGAGTTTCTAAACCTGCCGTCATCGCTAGAGGATTACCTGATAGAGTACCGGCTTGATAAATTGGACCACTTGGTGCAATTTGAGACATGATTTCTAGTTTCCCACCATAAGCACCTACAGGTAGGCCCCCACCAATTACTTTACCTAAACAGGTTAAATCCGGTACCACATTAAAATGACCTTGAGCACAGTTATAACCTACTCGGAAACCAGTCATTACTTCATCAAAAATAAGAACAGTTCCATTTTCAGTTGATAATTCACGCAACCCTTCTAAAAATCCAGGTTCAGGTCCAACTACACCCATATTCCCAGCAACTGGTTCGACAATGATTGCCGCTAAGTCTTCTCCATGTTGTGCAAATACTTCACGAACACTTTCTAAATCATTGTAAGCTACTGTGATTGTGTTTTTCGCAACAGATTCCGGTACTCCTGGGCTATCTGGCAAACCTAATGTTGCGACACCCGAGCCAGCTTTAATTAACAAGCTATCGCCATGGCCATGGTAACAACCTTCGAATTTCAAGATTTTATTTCGTCCCGTGAAACCACGTGCAGCACGTAAAGCACTCATTGTAGCTTCCGTTCCAGACGAAACCATACGAACCATTTCGATAGATGGTACTCGATCCATCACAAGCTTAGCCAATTCATTTTCAACAATAGTTGGCGCACCAAAACTTGTGCCTGTTTCTGCAACTTTTTGAATGGCAGATACGACGCGAGGATTAGAATGCCCTAAAATCAGTGGTCCCCATGATAAGACATAATCAATATACTCATTGCCATCAATATCCGTGATGGTTGCACCTTTTCCGCTTGCCATGAAAATCGGATCCATATCGACTGATTTATAAGCTCGAACTGGACTGTTAACCCCACCTGGCATTAATTTCACGGCTTCACTAAATGCTTGTTTTGATTTTTCATAAGAACGTCCCATTATTTCGCCCCCAACCAACGTGCCACGTCTTTCGCGTGATACGTCAAGATTAAATCTGCGCCTGCACGCTTCATGCTCGTTAATGTTTCAACTACTATTTTTTCTTCATCAATCCAACCATTCTGAGCTGCCGCTTTAACCATGGCATACTCACCACTTACATTGTAAGCAACAACAGGTATATCAAAGTTATTTTTCACATCTCGTACAATATCTAAATATGATAACGCTGGTTTAACAATGAGGAAGTCTGCGCCTTCTTCCACATCTGATGCTGCTTCACGCATCGCTTCATTACGGTTCGCGTAGTCCATTTGATACGATTTACGGTCTCCAAATTGAGGAGTGCTGTTTGCTGCATCTCTAAATGGTCCATAGTACGCAGATGCGTACTTAACGGCATAGGACATAATTGGAAGGTGTGAGAATCCTGCTTGATCCAACCCGTATCGAATAGCAGCGACAAATCCATCCATCATATTCGATGGTGCAATAATATCTGCCCCCGCTTTTGCTTGGGCAATTGCTGTTCTTGCTAATAAATCTAATGTTGGATCATTCAAAACTTGTCCATTTTCAATAATGCCACAGTGTCCGTGATCCGTATATTCACAAAGGCAAGTGTCGGCAATCACCATTAATTGTGGATGACGATTTTTTACAAATCGAATGGCTTCTTGAACAATGCCATGATCATGGAAAGCTTGTGACCCTTCAGCATCTTTTTCTAGCGGAATACCAAATAAAATAATGGACGGAATGCCGAGTTCAACAACTTCATCCACTTCTTTTCCTAAGTGATCAAGAGACAATTGGAACACTCCCGGCATCGAAGAAATCGGGTTTTTAATATTTTCACCTTCTGCAACGAAGATGGGATAAATTAAATCGTCCGTATGTAATTGAGTTTCACGCACCATTGCTCGTAAAGTTTCGCTGTTTCGCAAACGGCGGTGTCGGTTAAATTGAAGTTTTACCATTTGTTTGACTCATCCTTCCAGTTAGCAATTTCTTGAACGAGTGCGAGCCATGTATAAGTTGTTGATTGAACATGAACTGGCGCACCCTGTTTTTGTAAAGCAGCTGCTGTCACATGACCAATAGCTGCAATTTTAAATTGATCCCACCCCATAGTTGAAGCGATATGACGAGTAAAGATCTCCACTGATGAGGGACTTGCAAATGCGATGAAAGTGTTCTTATGTCGGGCAAGGTAAGTGGATAGCCGTTGTGTGTTGTTCGCATCTTGACAGGTTTCATAAACCGTCCATTCATCAACTAGTTGGGGAAGACCTTCTTGAATTGTTGCTTTCGCAAGCGATCCCTTTAAAAATAAACAAGCATCTGATTGATTCGAGATTTGTGGAAACTGTTGAACAAAATCATCTGCACTATACGAAGTTGGAATAAACGTCACATGAAACCCTAATTTTTCTATAGCGAGCGCTGTTTTACTACCAACAGCTGCAATTTTAAAACGATAGTTTTTCTTCTGAATACGATGTCTTATAAGTTTTTGTTCAAAAGTAGCAACAGCATTTTGGCTTGTGAAAATTAACCAATCATAGGCATTCAGCTGCGTGATGAATTTTTCATCTTGTAGAGACACTTCTGTCGTTTGAAGTAGGGGGAAAATTTGTACTTCTCCTCCAAGTCTTCTTACTTCAAGAATGGCTTCATCAGATTTTGGTTGACCTGTAAAGACAATGGTTTGTCCTTCCAAATCACCTTTTTTAGACATCTAATTCGGCTCTAACTCGTTGGATTAAATCATAAGCACCTTGGGCAGTTAACACCTTCGCCACTTCTTTTCCTGCTGTTTCAGGCTCTACATTTGATGAAGACTGCTTGAATACTTGATCTGCTTCTGGAGAAGCGACTAATCCTGTAAACTCCACTTGCCCTTGTTCAACAGTTGCAAAACCAGCAATTGGCACTTGGCATCCACCATCCATTGCATGTAAAAACGCACGCTCTGCATGGACAGCTTTCCAAGTATTTTCATGCGTCAATTTCCCAAGTTCCACTAACAATTCTTCGTCATCTTCACGGCATTCAATCGATAAAGCTCCTTGTCCCACTGCAGGAAGGCATGCTTCAATGTCTAAATATTCTGTGACCACATCGTCGCTCCAGCCAAGACGTTTTAAACCAGCCGCCGCTAAAATAATAGCATCATATTCTTCTGTTTCTAGTTTTGACAACCGGGTATCCACGTTGCCACGTATCCATTTGATTTCGATATCTGGACGTAATAATAACAGTTGTGCAGAACGGCGAAGACTACTTGTGCCTACGATTGCCCCCTCAGGAAGATCCATAAACTTCACATGGTTTGTTGAAATAAATGCATCGCGAGCATCTTCGCGTGGAGGTATACACCCAATGATTAAACCCTCTGGTAATTCTGATGGCATGTCTTTCATACTATGCACTGCAAAATCGATTTCTTTGTTGTATAAAGCTTGTTCAATTTCTTTTACAAACAAACCTTTGCCGCCAACTTTGGAAAGTTGCACATCAACAATTTGATCCCCTTTAGTGACAATTTCTTTTACTTCAAATTCAAATGGTGCACCAGCTTGTATCATTTGATTAATAAACCAATTCGTTTGCGTTAGTGCTAATTTACTTCTTCTTGAACCTACAATAATTTTTCTCACAGTCAACAACCTTTCATAATAGATGATGCGTATTCGTAGCTATAA
>JBFGKX010000095.1:0-8904 GCA_041576455.1 Paenisporosarcina sp.
AGCCTATGCCGTTTATTGGAAAAAATTAAATCCGCAATTAAGTCTTAAATCGAATGATACGACACTTCCATTTATAGAGGAAGGGAGTTTTATCGGGGAAATTATCGATCAGCTAGAGAACGTGCCATTAGCTTTATGGATTCCGAGAACTATAAAGTTGCTAAATGGTATGGCAAAATATAAAGAAATTCTTCAATGGTGGACGGGTAGAGGTAAGGAAGTTATGGTTCAACTTCAAGACATGCTTCCAAATGAAATTGAGGAAAGGTTGTCTGTGTATTGGGCTGCGGATGTAAAAGAGTATATCAATACTCATCAATGTTCCGCTGTTATTTTTATTGATACATATGAAGCTCTTTGGGAGAAAAAACGTCAACAAGGATCTTTTCACGAAAAGGATGCTTGGGTGCAAGAACTCGTATTACAACTTCCAGAAGTACTATGGGTAATTTGTGGTCGTGAGAAGATTCAGTGGGGAAAAACGAATGCTGCTTGGAATAATGAAGAATATTTAGAACAGCACTTAATGGGAGAGTTATCCAATACTGATTCCGATAAGTTTCTTCAATCCTGTGGAATCTCAGCGAAAAACATACGGAATGTCATAATCGAAGCCAGTCACGGGCTCCCTTACTATTTAGATTTAATGGTGGATACCTATAACCTCATTACAGAAAAGCGAATTCCTCAACCACACGAATTTTCTAAAACACCACAACAAATTTCAGATCGTTTTTTTAAGTATCTTGAACTTCCAGAAAAAGAGACATTAAAGATGCTCTCATTTACACGCTTTTGGACTGTTGAATTATTTCAATGGTTAGTAACCGAATTTAAAACCGGGTATCCGTTAACTGCATATTTGGACCTATTTCGATTTTCATTTATTAACAAAGAGAAAAGCGAAGAGTGGACTATGCATGCCATGATGAGAACGAGTTTACAAGAAGATGTTAGTTCAAGTGACAAAGCTTTGTATCAACAGGTTCATTCCTTTTTATTCAAGTATTTTGAGCAAAAACTCCAAATGAAAGACAGAGAAAATAGTAAGGAAGAGAATAAACGGTTCTTTCAAGAAGCCTTCTATCACGGGAAACTGGCTTTACAACCTAATGACTTTTTAACATGGTTTTTAGAGAAGTCAGAGATTCTAAAGAGTGGAGGAGAATTTCAACTTCTTTCTTCTTATAACAATGAAGTGAATTCGTATATATCTCAAGAAAACGAGCAAGTCTTACATGCATCCATTTATCAATTCTACGGAGAAATCAACTTACTTCAAGGAAAGTATGAACAATCTGTACAAGAATATGAGAATGCATTATCTGTATATCGAAATGTAATAGTATCGAATCCTATATTAATTAAACAAATGGGTCGATGCAATATGGATTTAGCTGAAATTATGATTCACATTAATGAATATGAGAAAGCATTTGCCTATTTATTAGAAGGAACCAAGTATTTTGAAAACTATATAGGAAAAGAAGATGACAATCTTTACGCTACTATTGCTCTTTTATATATCAGACTAGGTAAATTGAACATTCGCTTTTCGAATTATACCGAATCCATGGAGAATTATAAGAGAGCAATCTATGAATGCGAAAAAGCAGTAAATTCGAAGGGGAGTTCTACTGCATTAGCTATGAGTGCCCTAGCATATGAAAAACTTGGTGAGCTATATGGAAGCAGTCATTACGATTTGCAGGGTGAATGTTACTTAAAATCTATAGAATATTATGAAAAGGCTTTAAAGTATCCAGACGTCCAAGACTATACAAGAATTCTTACTAATATGGGGCTTGCTTATAAGAGATTAGCTGAACATTATTCTGTCAATTTCAACCTTTCTGATAAAATTAAGAGCTTTAACCAAGCAATTGCTATTTATGATCAAGTACTTGAACATTCTCCATACTTTATAGACGCTCATGAAAAAAAGGGGCATGCGCTAGTTGATTATATGGTTCTACAGATTGAACTAAATCTACTAGATGAGGCTTTGGAAAGTTTTCAGAACGCAGTAGACACATTTAAAATAGTATTTGATCTCTCCCCTAAACAAGGGGGATCAAGAAATAGATTGGCTTCAGCATATCGTGAATTAAGCAAGCTTTATTTGAAAAAAAATCAAAATGAAAAAGCATTAGCAGTGCTTCAAGATTCATTAGAACTTAGCAACAATGTTTTAAAAGAAACTCCGAACTATATCTATATTCATAACAGTTTTGGGAAAACCTTCGAGCTAATGGCTGACATTTATTTAGAAACTGGTGATTTAGAGAAGGCTGATAAAAACTATCAACACGCTATTGAACACTTTAATAAGATGTTACAAAAAGCACCTAAATTGAGAGAACCTCTTCAAATGAAAGAGAGGATTTATTTAAAGCACTCTGATTTAGTGAAAACTATTTTAAAGCAGTCACAGGGACAGCCGACGAGAAGATAGATAGGCTTGTTTCCTGACCGAATATCCCATTAAAATTGGTTAAATGGGGATAAGTTATTTAGCTTCAACCACTAATCTGAATGTTAAATGCATCCAGGTAGAGGAATTAAATATATAGAAACGAACATTAAAATATATATGTGATGGTATACTATAGTACTCAGGTAGATTAGGAAGTCATGAGCCTAATTGAAAGGAAGGGATCCGAAACTTCTTCCTGGGATTATATTCGGAATCACTATCGGAGGTGTTAATATGAATAAAAAATGGACGATTCAAGAAATCAGTGATTATGTCAAAAAGAATTCAGATAGTGAATTACTTTCTAAAGAGTATTTAGGATTTTCACAAAAACTGGAGTTTAAATGTACATGTGGAAATCATTTCGAAAAGACATTTAAAAAATTTAAAGATAGCAATCAGAAAAAATGTTCGAGTTGTGCAGAAGTTAGAACGTCACGATGACCGTTGTCGGGTAAGATATTTTCAAACCTTTATATCAAAAATTTACATTTTAAATAAAGAATGAACTACGATTACACATCGCCGTTTATCTTGTTGAAGTAACCGTCTACCCTAATTGTGGGGACGGTTACTTCTTTTTTTTAGCGAACAAAATCTAAGAAGTAACATTTAATGAGATTTGAAAAACCTGTTAGATGAGAAATGGATATGGTAAAATTATGAAATAAAAGTAATTGCCCAATTATTAGGGCGTAACATTTTCGATACTGTGGACTTACGGCATAGATGTCAGCCAAAAAGAAATATTCGCTAATCTACTTTGAAGATATTGAAACAAACACGAGCAATTGTTTTCTTAGGAATATGGAAGTGGGGTGAGGATGAAATGAAGCGAAATCCAGAATTCTTTAGAGGATGTCTAATTGGGGGCGCTATAGGCGATGCACTAGGGTGGCCAGTTGAATTTCTCCGATTAAAAGAAATTAAAATGCAATACGGCTCTAATGGCATTGAGGACTTGCACTTATCACCCTCAGGGATTGCGGAAATTACAGATGATACGCAAATGACTCTTTTTACAGCTGAAGGAATTTTGAGAGCTGAAAATCGAGGAATTTCGAAAGGAATTGGTCATCCACCATCAGTCGTTTTCTTTTCATATCAGAGATGGCTGATGACACAAGGATCCTCAAAAATTAAAGAATACGAATGGATTTATGATGGCTGGCTTCTTGATCTAAATGAACTTCATGCAAGGAGAGCACCAGGAAATTCTTGTTTAACGGCGCTTACTAGCAAGAAACAAGGAACTATAGACGAACCAATCAATAATAGCAAGGGATGCGGTGGGGTAATGCGCGTTGCGCCTGCTGGGCTATTTTATAAAAAATCACGTGCATTTGAGATGGCTGCTGATTTTGCAGCGCTCACTCATGGACATTCATCCGGTTACCTTTCAGCTGGAGCATTAGCCTATCTAATTGCTTTAATCATCGAAGGTCAAGACATTGAAACTGCGATTAAACATACATTGTTGGAGCTTAAACGCCATGCCCACCATAAAGAATGTTCGTACTTCTTGAATCAAGCTTTTGAACTTTATCAGAGTGATGTTCCTGATGCAGACGCAATTGCACAACTGGGCGAAGGCTGGGTTGGCGAAGAAGCTCTTGCGATTTCGGTTTATTGTGCTTTAACGTATCAAGATGATTTTAAAAAAGCAATCGTCACTGCAGTAAATCATAGTGGAGATAGCGATAGCACTGGTGCTATTACGGGTAATATTTTGGGTGCGTATTTAGGTGTAAAGCAAATTCCTTCAGAATGGGTCAAGAATGTCGAATTAAGTGAAAGCATTCTACAAATTGCTGATGATTTGCTAATAAGGCATCTTGATACGAAAGAATGGTGGAATCGTTATCCAGGTTATTAAAAAGAGCGATCAGCGTGTCTTTATGTACAATTTATTGTAATAAAAATCAAAGAGCAGCCGAAATTTCATCTTCGGCTGAATACTTAATATATAGGAATCGTCAATTCTTTCGTTTCAAAATAGTAAAACAATCATTATATTACAGTTTAAGGGGCGCTCAGTTCAAACTCCAAGCAAATTTCCTTTTAATAGAGCTTGATGAGCTATTATTCTTATACATGAGATTCTGAAGAGTTCTTATTTAACATACGAGGCAGAATAGGTTATATAAATCTACAAAGGAGGAAATAAATGTGAAAGAATTAGTAGGATATTTTCTAATTGCACAAGCCATTTTAACAGGGATTATTGTGTATTCTATCCAGCAACTTGCTGACTCCATTAAAGCGTCAACTGCTTTTTACGTTACAAAACAAGGATCTTTAACGTGGGGCAATGATTTAGGAGGCATGCCGACTGTTACTGTATTTTTGCTAATGGTTGTTATAGGAATGGGAATTTTTTTAATTGCGAAGAAAAAATGGTCTAAGTTAAGGTATACATGTAAAAGTTGTTGAATGTAAAAATACTCATTTCTTCTTATCTTTTATCTCTTTTGAGTCCCGCTTGTTTTGCATGCGGTGTGCTAGTAAGCCTTCAGATTGCGGATTTTCGCCGGTCACAAAATCAGTCATATAATAAGATAAATAATGTCCGAATCGGTTTTTAGTATTTAACAATAATTCATCTACATAGTATGCTCCTTTTGCAACTGGATCTAAGAGCAGTACCGAGAGGGAGGCATAGATGCCGCATGCTACTTGAAAATATGTGGCATTTGTGTGGAACTTCGCAAAAATCGTTTCATTGGTCATCACGTTGTAAATATATCTTTCCTTATCAGGATAAACTAACAGTACACCTACTAAATCCTCGCCATCCATTTCAGCATCTTTGGGGTCTAATACCTGCATCTCAAAATCCCACAATTTATCCACGTCATCTAAATTCTCCCGAATCAGTTTCGAAGTATGGTCATTAATTTTGTATAGAAATCCACCTTCCATATTATATAATTTGCCTAATGTATATACTTCTTCATGTGGCATGAGACACCCGTAAAATTGTCTGTTTCCTAACGTTACCTTAAATTCAAGATCATAGACCTTTTCATATAGAAAAAGAGGGTTGTGGTTACTCATGAACATTGGATAACTCAGGATGGCTTCATCTAGAAAACACTCAGGTGCCCATGTTGTATAAATGACATTCTTTTTGGCCTTTTTCGTATTTTTGTAAAAAGAGTTGTCATATTCAACAATGTAACAACCAATTGGTTGCTTGTTAGGTGGGTCTGACTTTAAAAGTTCAAGTGCCATCCATTGAACAACCCCCGGATTCATTCCTGAACCAACGATAAATGTTGCATTTGTAAATTTATTTTTGTGCTTTTCAAACTGTCGAATCCGTTCAATTAAGCCAAATCCTTCATATAGTTCTTCATTCTCATCTATCATTCTATTTTCTAAGGCTGAATTAACGTAGTTAACTCCATATTCATCACAGCATTCTAACATCTCAACCGTGTCAGCCCAGGAGAGATCAATCACTACAGTTGTTTTGCTTTGATTAAGGTGCATTTTAAAGTACTCTGTGTCTTTTAAATCAAATTCATGGCATGTACATTGATCTTTTAAATGTGGATAAGTGCCGTTGTAATATGAAGGTTCTTTCTGATTAGCATCAATTAAATGTAGCAAGCAATTGTTGATGAGGTGATGAATAGGATCTTTTTTATCTTGTGCAGCTTGATTTAAAATGGATAGCAGTGCATTTGCTGCACCTCCAGCACTTCCTAATATAGTCATGACAAGTCTGTTCTTTTTCAATATCTATACCTCTTTTGGCTTTAAAACTAATCTATGTCTAAAAATAGGAAGTTGATGGGTAATGAGACCTTTTCATCAAGTCTACATGTTTAGAATCGATGTTTTTGCAATAGGGGGTATTTGATCATAGTAGCACAGTAAATTTGTATATTTTTGAAAATTGTAAAGAAAACCAAAGAGCAGCCTAAATTTCATCTTCGGCTGCTTCCTAATGATGTCGAAAGTGTCTATTGTTTCGTTCTAAAAAAACAAGATGCTCATGAACGTTTTTATCGAGCAAAGGAAGCACATCAATCAATATGAAACATGAAAGAGGAAGTGAGACAGTCTTTGCGCTCGTCTCTCACATTTTCCAATTATGCTAAGAATTTTACGTTTTTGAATAACGTTTGAAAGCTCATCAAATAAATTCCAAGATTTCATCAATAATTTTCATCATTTGACATCATACTAAGTGTTGAGGTGAAGAACATGTATAAACTGTTGTCCCATAACGATTTAGACGGAGTTGGATGCGGGATTTTGGCAAAGCTTGCTTTTGGGAAAGACGTGAAAGTCCGGTACAACTCTGTTTCAAGTCTTGACCGTGAAGTTAAATGGTATTTAGAGAATGATGACAAAAATACATTTTTATTTATTACCGATTTGGCAGTAAATAAAGAGAATGAAGAAAATTTGAATGCGGTGTTTCAAACGGCGGGTAATGTACAACTGATTGATCATCATAAGACGTCACTTCATTTCAATGAGTATGAGTGGGGACATGTGCTCGTTGAAGATGAAAATGGGAATTTAACTTCGGCTACCTCCTTGTTTTATCACTTCCTAGCCACCCAGCAATTACTAGAACCCACTGATGCCATTTCTGAATTTGTAGAGTTGGTTAGACAGTATGATACGTGGGAGTGGGAGAAAAATGCTAACTTTTCCGCTCAACGATTAAATGCTCTTTTTTATTTAATACCAATCGAGGAATTCGAAGAAAAAATGATGAATCGTTTGTTGAAAAGCGAACATTTTAGTTTTGATGATTTTGAAGAGAAAATCTTGGATATGGAAGAAACTAAAATTGAACGTTATATTCATCGCAAGCGAAAGGAAATCGTTCAATCTCAAATGGGTGATTATTTAGCCGGGATTGTCTATGCAGAATCTTATCATTCCGAGCTGGGGAACGAACTGGGCAAGGAGTATCCACATCTTGATTATATCGCCATCTTAAATATGGGCGGAAAACGGCTCGGATTTCGGACCATTCATGATCACGTGGATGTGTCCGTAGTTGCAGCTCAGTTTGGTGGCGGTGGACATGCAAAAGCATCAGGATGTTCCTTAACGGATCAAGCCTATCAAGAGTTTGTGGTGAAAACATTTCACGAAGATCCACTTCGTGAAGATGCCAGGAGAAATCGGTACAACTTGAAACGGTCCTCATTTGGTTCATTATATAAAAATCGGCAGGAAGAGACGTTCTTTCTTTGTGCTGTAGATGATAAAACCTGGAGGATTGAACATAATAAAAAGAAACTCGATAAACATTTCACCAGTTTTGATGAAGGAGAAAATTTCTTGAAAAGAAATTATGAGGTTTGGTTAGTTCGCGATGAAACTTTCGTAAGTTATTTAATGGAACACATGAATGAATTCAAACAGAAAAAATAAATAAGATTACTGAGCAATTAAATCTCAAGACAACAATCTCTTGTTGAAAGTGTCATCATTGATTATAAAGTTTATACACGTATTTATTAGGCATTGCACTACTCATCCTTCACATGAATCTGTTCGTCTGAAAACTCATATTAAGAGTCGTAATAAACTTGGCTTGCCGTGGGCATCCTTGTATAGAAGCATAAATAGGGAGGTTAACTGAGTTATGGTCTTAAGCAAAGAAATTGAATCCTTGAAAGACTACTCAAGTGGCGAAAGAGGCGTTTTGAGTATGTATTTAAACACGAATCCAGGGGACCCAAATCAATTAAATGGGGCCTGGGAGATTCATTTAAAAAATGGCTTTAAGGAATTAGATAAGTTTTTATCTGATAAAGAAGATGAAAAGAAATTATTGAAGAAACTTAAGACAAAAGTACTCGATGAAATTGATGAAAATAAGGGTGAATTTCACAAGGGGATTGTCATTTTTGCTTCCGAAAATCCACCATTATGGTCTGTACATTATGTACAAGTGCCAGTGAAGTCAAGCTTTCATTGGGAAGATCATCCGGTTATTGAAGAGTTTGAATATATGTATAAAGCGTATCCCGAAGCGGGAATTATTTTACCGAGTTTTGGCGAAGTTCGTATATTGGATACTGCGATGGGTGCTGTCAGAGAGGATGTCATTTTTAGATTTGATCCCAATCTTGAAGTATGGGGAGAAGAAAAAAGAATGGATAAAAAGGGACAACATGTCATTGGAAGTAGTAAAGTAAGCGTGGTCGAATCCAGACTGAAAGAAAACTTGCAGCGATTTTATAAAGATATGGGCACTAAGGTTGAAAAGATGAAGAAAGAAAGAGGATGGCATGAGATTCATGTTAGTGGAGAAGCAGAACTTGCAATTGCTTTTTCTGAAACGTTACGAGAAAAACCAAAAAGTTGTATTTATAAGAACTTAAATAACAGTAAATCTCATGAGATTATTCATCAAGTGTTTGAACTCTAACAGCGTTCATATCTCTAAA
>JBFGKX010000096.1:0-8897 GCA_041576455.1 Paenisporosarcina sp.
GCTTTCAGCTGGCTTGCGCCGAACTAACTCGAGCGCTACTAGAGTGGATTTCGACGTCTGCGCTATCCCACAGGAGTCGATCATATTATTCCTATTTATTTAGGGGTGACAGAAGATAATCTATAGAAGTTTCAAGCATGAACATGACTAGATAAAAATGCTGACGAACCAACAAATTTCCCTATAGTAAGCGTAACTCTTCATATAATTTATATAGTAAGAAGGTCGACTATTTCTGAAGACTCCTGCGGAAAAAACGAGACAGGCTAGACCCCACAGGGTTAGCTGTCACAGACAGCTAACTCGAGGAGGCTAGCGTTTCGTCCGCGGAAAGCGAAAGAAATAGCCGACCATCATTTTTAAAAAGAGTGCAATAAATATGAATACGAATTTTATTCTTATATTTTGATTATTATTCTTTTGTCTATAAGCTGAGCCCAATTCAAGTTTGAATTGGGCTCTTTAATATTTTGGTTAAAATCTCTGATTCATTTCGTCAGAAAAGCCTTCAGAGATTTGATTTAACTTTTCTTGGCTATCTATCTCAGTTTGACTCGTAACCCCAATGTAGTACTTTATTTTAGGTTCTGTTCCACTTGGGCGTACACAAACCCAAGATCCATCTTCAAGAAAGTATTTAATAACGTTAGATTTTGGTAAAAAGAGCTTTTCTTTCTTTCTTCCATCTACAAACGAGCGTGTTTGTGTTAAATAATCTTCTTCTGAAGCAATGGAGATTCCTGCTATTTTTTGGAGAGGACTTTTTCGTAAACTTGTTAATAATTGTTGAATTACACGCGCTCCGTCAGCTCCTTTTTTAGTAACCGATACAAGACCTTCTAAATAATAGCCATGACGTTCATACAACTCATGTAATACTTCAACTAAAGTTTTACCTTGGCTCTTATAATAAGCTGCAGCTTCCGTAATTGCCAATACAGACTGAACAGCATCCTTGTCGCGAGCAAACGATTTGATTAAATAACCATAACTTTCTTCATAGCCGAATAAAAATTGAAATTCTTTTGTGTCTTCGTATTGTTTTATTTTTTCACCAATAAATTTAAAGCCTGTTAATACATCTTCTGATGAAGCCCCGTGATATTCAGCAATGACTCGTCCTAAATCAGAGGTCACAATCGTCTTAAAAACACGCCCATTGGCTGGCATTTCACCTTTTTCTTTTAATTGTGTCAATAAATATTCAATTAATATTGCGCCTGTTTGATTACCTGTTAAAAGAATGAAATCGTTGTCCTTTTTAACCGCTATTCCTACTCGGTCTCCATCTGGGTCCACCGTAATTAATAAGTCAGCGTTTGTCTGTAATCCTTTTATCTTAGCTAACTCAAAAGAGCTTGGTTCTTCAGGGTTCGGTGACTGAAGGGTTGGAAACTCCCCGTCAGGTTGCATTTGCTCAGTTACATAATCAAACTTCGAATAACCTGCTTCAGACAAAATTGTTTTAACTGTTTCACCAGATGCCCCGTGGAGTGGAGAAAAGACCACACTAATATTTTGTTTCATTGTCGTATCTGATTGATGCTGCACAGATTTAACCGCAGCTCCATATAATTGATCTAGTTTAGCACCTACATATTGAATGGTGCCTTCTTCTTGTAAAGAACTGAAATCCCCTTTATCAATGGCTAATTCATTCTCGATTTTATTCACAAATGAAATGACACGTTCTGCATCTTCAAGATTCAATTGTGCACCATCTTCCCCATACACTTTGTACCCATTATATTCTGGGGGGTTATGACTCGCGGTTATTACAATTCCCATAAATGCGCCCAGTTCGCGCACACTAAATGAGAGCTGGGGTGTTGTACGAGGCACTTCATATAAATAAGCTTGAACACCATTTTTCGCAAAAGTACTTGCCGCTTCTTTTGCAAATTCTGGTGATTTTCTGCGACTATCATAAGCGATAACAATTCCTTTTTTCATCGCTTCTAATCCAGCTGCTTTGACGTAATCTGCTACACCTTGTGAAGCTTTTCGAACTGTGTATGTATTGATTCGGTTGGTACCTGCACCTATTTCCCCGCGCATTCCACCTGTACCGAATTCCAAGTCTTTATAAAATGCATCTTCCACTCTTTTTTCATCTTTGGACATGGAAGAAAGCTGATCTTTCAATTCCGATTCGAGATCTTCGAAAGCCAACCATTTCTCCACATTTTTTTGATAACTCATCTCTTTTCCTCCCACTACAAAAGTGAAATGCCGCTCCTTACCCGAAAAGCTCAGAAGCAAATTCGAGCTCTCCCCCAATGTTAAAAACTAATCGAAAACATCGTTTCGAGTAATTTTTAAATTGATGGTGCGAGCTATTCTTCGAAGCTAGACACATATAGAAGCGGCATCCATGTTAACCTTTTTTATATTCGATTCGATAGACATCGTGGCGACGATCTTTTAATTGTTTGACTGTTCCATCTTGTCGTTGACGACGTAATATTTCTAAATCTACATCTCCAATTAACACCATCTCTAAGTTAGGATTCGTTTCCCCAACTATTCCATCACGTGCAAATTCAAAATCGGATGGGGCATAAATACCAGACTGTGCATATTGAATGTCCATATTTTCAGTTTGCGGAAGGTTTCCTACAGTTCCTGAAATTACTGTATAAATTTGATTTTCAACTGCACGAGCTTGTGCACAATATTTTACGCGCAAATATCCTTGTCGATCTTCTGTACAGAAAGGTGCGAAAATAATGTTGGCACCCATGTCAGTTGCAATACGCGCAAGTTCTGGAAACTCAATATCGTAACAAATTTGAATGGCGATTTTGCCACAATCCGTATCAAATACCCGAACTGAGTCGCCTGCACTAATCCCCCACCATTTACGTTCATTTGGGGTGATATGAATTTTATATTGTTTTTCAATTGAACCATCACGTCTGAATAAGTAAGCAATATTGTAAATTTCATCATTCTCTTCTTTTACAAAGTGCGACCCGCCGATAATATTTACATTGTAACGAACGGCTAAATCAGTAAAGAGTTCAATGTATTGAGGCGTAAATTCTGTTAATCTTCGAATTGCACGACTTGGTGAAGGTTCGTTCAAAAATGACATTAATTGCGTCGTGAAAATTTCTGGGAATACTACAAAATCAGAGTGTGCATCAGAAGCTACATCTACAAAGTATTCACACTGATTCGCTAAATCATCAAAAGATTCAATAGCGCGCATCATATACTGAACCACACATATTCGAACAGGATAACTCGTTTTAAAATGACGTTTTGACATTGGCTTGTAATCAACATTATTCCATTCCATTAAGGTTGCATACTTGCCAGAAGCGACATCATCCGGTAAGTAATTTGGGTTTATGCGCATAAGCGTAAAGCCATTCATAATTTGGAATGTTAATACTGGGTCATAAATTTTATGCCGAGAAACAGCATCGACATAATCTCTTGGACGCATTTCATTTGAAAATTTATGGTAATTTGGAATACGTCCTCCGATAATAATAGATTTCAAATTAAACTGACGGGCAATTTCTTTTCGAGCTTCGTATAATCGTTGTCCCACCTTCATCCGTCTGTATTCTGGATGCACCATTACTTCGATGCCATACATATTGTACCCTTCAGGATTATGGTTTGTAATATACCCATCATCAGTCACATCCGACCATGAATGGCGATCATCATACTCATCAAAATTTATGATCAGGCTTGAACATGAGCCAATAATGTTGCCATCTAGTTCCGCAACTAATTGTCCTTCTGGAAAGACACTCAAGTGACTTTTTAGTTGATCTACTTTCCAAGGGTCCATGCCTGGAAAACATAGTCTTTGCATCGCTAAAATTGGTTCTATATCATCCACGGTAGTTTGTCTAATTACCATGCTTACTTCAAATTGAGATAAATCGAATTGCTCTGACATGTGGATCGTCTCCTTCATAAATGCTTCATATCTCATTATATAAGACTTCAGACTATGTTGAAAATATTTTACATGTTAGAAGGTAAGATTTATACTTTGTTATGGGTTTACCCTCAAAAGAGGAGCGTGTATTATGCAAAAAAAGGCCGAAAATATTTTATTATTTATGTGGGGCGTTTCATTAACAGCTACGATGGGTTCCCTTTTCTTTTCAGAAATAAGAGGTTATGAACCTTGCGAATTATGTTGGATTCAACGTATCTTTATGTATCCGCTCGTCTTTATCTTAGGAATTGCTTATTTACAAAAAAATGCTCGTATTGCCAGTACGGCGGCAACATTATCGATTATTGGTGGGGCGATTTCTTTGTATCATTATAGTTTGCAAAAAGTCACCTTCCTGTCTGCAAATGCTCCAGCCTGTGGTCGCGTTTCTTGTACAGGTGAATACATTAACCTGTTTGGCTTCATCACCATTCCGTTTTTAGCATTAACTGCATTTATTCTGATTGCCATTACTAGTTTTGTTTTATTAAGAGTTTCAAAGGAGGAGAAATAAGATGAAAAAATTATTGATTATCGGTGGCGTCATCATCGCAATTTTCGCTTTAATGATGGTTTTAAACAATGCATCAAACGACAAGAAGTTAGCGGACAACCCTTATGGGACTACCGATTTGAAACAAGAAACAATTGACCAATTAAAAGATGAAAACTACCAAAGCATTATTTTACCTGATGAATTAAAAGCAAAAGTTAAAAGCGGTGAACCCGTTACGGCTTATTTCTTTAGTCCAACCTGTGTGCATTGTAAAGCTATGACACCTGTTCTAATGCCTATTGTCGAAGATATGAATGTCGATGTCGTACAATATAATGTTTATGAATTTGAACAAGGATGGAATGATTACAAGGTCGAAGCTACACCAACTTTGATTCATTTTAAAGATGGCAAAGAGGTTGCTCGTATGGTCGGTAGCCAACCAGAAGAAAATATTAAAGGTTTTTTTAATGAGGTTGTATTAAAATAGAAGTAAGCGTAGGCCATGTCATCGTACATGGTCTATTTTTAGGAGGAATTTAAATGATTACTACTTTTCAATATGAGTTACAACAAGACAATATTACCATCGAACAATTACTACGTGACGATTTTCAAATCGGGAAAAAAATTATGCATGAAATGCGCATGGCTAAAAGCATTGTGAATGAAAATGGTGAACCTATGATATGGCAACATCATTATCCAAAAGGAACGAAACTCACATTTAACGTGAATGTTGAGCCATCCTCTTATGTTGCAACCAATGCTTGTGAAGTACCAATTTTATTTGAAGACGCTCATGTACTTGTTGTTTCTAAGCCCTTAGACATGGCAACGCATCCAAACGACCCAGGACAAACCGGGACCTGTATGAATCATGTAATGGCTTATATAAAGAAACAAGGTGGCGTTTATGCAGAGCATGTTCATCGCCTCGATCAAGGGACAAAAGGTTTAGTATTAATTGCAAAACACCCTCTGATCAAATCAATGCTTGACCGTATGCTTGAAGACAAACAAATTATTCGTGTCTATGAAGCCATAGTAGATGGGTACATGACCCAAAAAAGTGGATCTATTCGCACTTCAATTGGCAAGGATCGTCATGATTCTTCACGTCGCGCTGTATCTCCAAGTGGCCAAACGGCAATTACTCATTTTGAAGTAGTGGGCCAAGATTCAAACTTCACTAAAGTTCATGTAATTTTAGAAACAGGACGTACTCATCAAATCCGTGTTCACTTTAGTTCAATTGGACATCCGATTACAGGTGACAAATTGTATGGTTCAAGAACTCGAGCGGATAACTATTCGCTACATGCTAGAAAGTTACAGTTTGTTCATCCGATTACCAAAGAAATGATTGTCGTAGAAGACTATAAATAATTAATATTTAATCAAATAAAGAATATATACAAGAAAATGTTGATTTCGCTTCTATAAGCGTATCTCTTCATATCATTTTAATAGTAAGATGGTCGGCTATTTCTAAAGACTCCTACGAAAGAAATAGCCGACCATCATTTTTTAATAGCGTGCTAAAAATAAGAATACGAATTTCTATTTTTTAATATTAAGTACTATTCTTTAGTCAACAAGCTTAGATTCCTTAGTCAATAAATGACTAAAGAATCTTTTTTTGTTAGAAATTAAAACTAAAGTTATCTGGATCAGCACCTGTACGCTCATTCAAATTTAGGGAATCAATATTTTTCATATCTTCAAAAGACAAGTTAAAATCATAAACAGCTGCATTTGACGCGATTCGTTCAGGTGAAATTGATTTTGGAATCACGGTTAAGTCATGTTGCAAATGCCAGCGAATAATAATTTGAGCTGGCGTTCTGCCATACTTATTCGCCATTCTGACAAGTGATGGCTCATCCAACAACCCACCACGTGCTAAGGGCGACCATGAAGTCACTGCAATTTGATTGTCTGCACAGAATGTTCTTAAATCGTATTGTGTAAGACGTGGACTTAATTCAATTTGGTTTACCATTGGCTTTACATGTGCGTTCGCAAAGATTTCCTCTAAATGATGTTGATGATGATTGGAAACACCTGTCGCGCGAAGCAACTTTTCTTCATATAAACGTTCAATAGCTCGATACGTGTCTACGTAAGTTTCTTTCACTGGCCAGTGTGTTAAATATAAATCTAAATAGTCAAACCCTAATTTTTCTAATGAAGATTCAAATGCACGTAACGTTTGATCATACCCGTGATCAGAATTCCACACTTTCGTTGTGATAAAGACTTCCTCTCGTTTCAGTCCAGATGCCCGTACAGCTTCTCCAACTTCCTTCTCATTGGCATAAAGAGATGCGGTATCGATTGCACGGTATCCTACTTGTAATGCGGATGTCATAGCTTTAACCGCTTCTTCCGAATTGGTCATTTTATAAACACCTAATCCTAAGCGTGGCATTTCAACACCGTTATGTAATATTTTGGTGGATTTTAAAGACAATGTCATACTCTTCACCCTTTCCGTACCTTATCTTTCTATTGTACAAACTGCATAGGAATATTACGAGCAAGAAGGTTTTTTCAGTAAAAACTATTGCACCCTAACTAAAAAGCGAATAATATATGTAATGTTGGTTAAATTCGTTCGTATTTTTTGGGAGGAGATTTACAATGTTTCGCTTACAAGAACACAATACTAATGTAAAAACAGAAATTCTAGCAGGTATGACAACTTTCTTAACGATGGTTTATATTGTCATCGTTAACCCAGTAATTCTTTTAGATGCTGGCGTTCCATTTGATCAAGTCTTTTTAGCTACCATTATTTCTGCTGTAGTAGGTACTTTATGGATGGGATTATTTGCAAACTATCCAATTGCAATCGCTCCAGGAATGGGATTGAATGCTTTTTTCACTTATACGGTCGTTATTTCTTCAAACGGTGAAATTAATTACATTACAGCATTTTCTGCCGTGTTTATTGCCGGACTATTATTTATTATTTTATCCTTAACCCCACTACGTAAAAAATTAATCGAAATTATTCCTGAAAATTTGAAACATGGGATTACTGCTGGAATTGGTTTATTTATTGCTTTTATCGGCCTCCGCTTATCTGGTCTAGTCGAAGCACATCCACAAAACTTAGTAAAACTAGGAGATTTAACAAGCACTCCTGTTCTACTGGCCTTATTCGGTTTACTCGTTACGTTGATTTTAATGGTGATGAATATTTATGGTGCTTTGTTCTACGGGATGATTGCTACCGGCGTTTTAGCCTTCTTCACAGGACAGCTTACGTTTGGAGAGACGTTAATGCAACTGCCTTCTTTGCCTGAAGGCATCATTGTTTGGAATCCTGGAATTGCTTTAATGGATGTCTTCGAATTTGGCATGTTTGGCATCGTGATTTCTTTCTTATTAGTTACTCTGTTTGATACGACAGGGACGATGATTGGTGTCGCTAAACAAGCGGGTTTAATGAAAGGAAATAAAATGCCACGTGCTAGACAAGCTTTGTTAGCTGATTCTGTAGCGACTACAGTTGGAGCGATGTTCGGAACGAGTCCTACTTCTGCATACATAGAATCTTCTGCAGGTGTTGCCGTTGGGGGGCGTACAGGGTTAACATCAGTAACAGTTGCAATTCTGTTCATCCTTGCTGCATTCTTTGGACCTCTTGTTTCTTCTCTATCAAGTGTAGCAGCAATTACGGCTCCTGCTTTAATTATTGTCGGAAGTTTAATGATCAGTGCTGTTAAACATATTGATTGGGATTCCTTTGATGAAGCTTTCCCTGCTTTTATCATTATTTTAGCAATGCCTTTAACATCAAGTATCGCTACAGGGATCGAACTTGGTTTTATTTTGTATCCATTGCTGAAGATTTTCAAAGGACAAGCACGTAAAGTTCATCCTATGCTCTACGTTTTCTCAGTTCTATTCTTATATCAACTACTATTTTTGCCACACTAAAAAACGACTGAAGTCGGTAAGACTTCAATCGTTTTTCCTTTTTTGAATCGTTGGTGCCTCATTAGATTGGACAGGGTCAGAAATTCGATGATCTGCTTTCAGTTCATGTTCATCACGCATTTTTTCCATTTGACGGCCAAGCTGTTTCATTTCTTCCATCGATGAAGCCATTGAACCATTTTGAGGATTTTGTTCTTTAATCGACATGTTCGCTCAGCTCCTTTTAGTAATGGTATAAGAACCTTTTTAAGAATGCAACTTTGAGTTCGACCGATTTTCGCCATATTTGGGTCGGTGAGAATATTTCTTTTTAAGATGAAGTAAGCTATAATGAGTGAAGATCTTGTAATTCTCTTAAGAGGAGGCAACGTATATGAGCTTACTACTTATTCTTGGTGTTACTGTTGCATTCCTTGCTGCGATTTTCACAGCAGGGTACGATGACAAACCAGGTGCATCTGAAAAGAAATAGTTATATAAAAA
>JBFGKX010000097.1:0-8795 GCA_041576455.1 Paenisporosarcina sp.
AAAAACAATAGCTCGTAAACATGGTTTACACGCTACTTTTATGCCAAAACCACTATTTGGTGTAAATGGTTCAGGAATGCATATGAACGTGTCGTTATTTAATGGCAAAGAGAATGCTTTCTTTGATGAAACAGGCGATTTGAAATTAAGCGAAACAGCTTACCAGTTTATGGCGGGTATTTTAAAACATGTACAAGGTTTTACAGCCATCACAAATCCTACAGTAAACTCTTACAAACGTTTAGTGCCAGGCTATGAAGCGCCGTGTTATGTTGCTTGGTCTGCGCAAAACCGTAGTCCATTGATTCGAATTCCGTCATCACGTGGAGTTAGTACACGCGTGGAAATCCGTTCAGTTGACCCTGCGGCGAACCCATACTTAGCGATGGCTGTTATTCTAAAAGCCGGTTTAGATGGGATAAAAAATAAAATGACACCACCAAAAGCTGTTGACCGAAACATTTATGTGATGAACAAAGAAGAACGTCGTGCTAATGGCGTAGAAGATCTTCCAGCAACTTTATATGCAGCATTAGAAGAGTTAGAAAAAAATGATACTGTGCGTGAAGCTTTAGGGGAGCACATTTATGCGAACTTTGTAGACTCAAAAGAAATTGAGTGGGATATGTTCCGTACAAGTGTTCATCCATGGGAAAGAGAGCAATACTTAAAAATGTATTAAGATATCATCGTGGGAGAGATTAATCTCCCGCGATTTTTTTATTTTTTTGCTTAAATTTTAAAGTCACTTTAAAAAATTTAATTGCAGGAAATTGGTTGAAAAAGTGAGTAGGAAAATAAACAAAATTAGAAATCGCATAAAGTAGGAAATTGAGTTCATAATGAAAGAATAAATTATCTAATTCCTAGTAAGTTGTGAAGGTGAAATTCGGAGCATTTGGCTTATCTCCTAGAACAAAAAGGGTCTTTGAAAATTCAATCAGTTGTTATGTTTGTTTCTTTCTAGTAGAATGAGTACTGATTTGTTTATGAAAAGAGGGTATTATTATGAAAACATCTATTTTTGGATTAACATTAGAACAGCTGACAACGTGGCTTTTAGATAATGGACAAAAAAAATATCGAGCTGAACAAATATGGGATTGGTTATATATCAAACGTATTACTGAATTTACTCAAATGAATAATGTCAGTAAAGAATGTATTCAGCTTCTTGAAGAAAACTTTGTGCTATATACACTTGAGCAAAGTGTGAAACAAGAATCTTCAGACGGAACAATTAAATTTTTATTTAAAATGAAGGATGGAAATTTAATTGAAACGGTATTAATGAGATTTAAATACGGTTTATCGGTTTGTGTAACTACACAAGTAGGTTGTAATATCGGTTGTAGTTTTTGTGCAAGTGGATTATTGAAAAAGAGTCGAGATTTATCTTCAGGTGAAATTGTTGAACAAATTATGAAAGTACAACAACATCTAGATGAAGTGAAAAAAGAGGAACGAGTTAGTCACATCGTAGTAATGGGTATTGGTGAACCTTTCGATAATTACACAAACTTAATGAGCTTCTTAAGTGTTGTTAATTCTCAAAAAGGACTAGCAATTGGTGCTCGTCATATTACTGTGTCTACAAGTGGTATTGTTCCTAAGATTTACGATTATGCAGATGAAGGACTTCAAGTCAATTTAGCAATTTCGATTCATGCGCCTACAAATGAATTGCGTACACGTATAATGAAAATCAATAAAGCATATCCAATTGAGAAACTAATGGATGCTATTGATTATTATTTAGAAAAAACAAACAGAAGAATTACATTTGAATATATTCTTTTACGTGATGTAAATGACCATGTAGAGGAAGCTGTAAAACTTGCAAAACTACTTGAAGATAAGCGTCATCTTTCTTACGTTAACTTAATTCCATACAATCCAGTTGATGAACACTCGCAATATCAACAAAGTACTCCTGAAGCGATAAGTGCTTTTTATGATGCGCTGAAGAAAAAAGGAATTAACTGTGGAGTCCGTCATGAACAAGGGGCAGACATTGACGCTGCTTGCGGGCAGTTAAGAAGTAAACAAATTAAAAAAACGGATAAAGCAACTAATTAAATGTCATAAAACCAAAAAAACCGTTCTTTTAAACGAACGGTTCAGACTGTAGACTAACTCATAATTTTTTGAGTTTGCCTACAGTCTTTTTTCATTTAAAGTTCACATATGACAAATTATTTGGAAGTTGAGACCTTTTCTGTGGATGAACGTCTCAATCTCCTCAACCTAAAGGTCTGAGGGGCATTCACTCTCCGTTTTTCCGCGGGAGTGGCTCAGATTCCTTTCCTTTTTAAAGTGATTGCTTGAGGTGACTATTATGCTTTCAAAACAGTATTCCATTCAACGAAAGCAAATTGAAATGATTGCTTTAGACCAACTTGAGCCCGCTAACCACCTTGTTCGCAAAATTGAATCTGCGCTTGGTATCTCTTTTATTTATGAATTGGTAGAAGATATGTATTCGGAAGTAGGTCAACCTAGCATTGATCCTGATATTTTGGTTAAATTTGCATTCTATCAATATATCTTCGGTATTTCTTTCAATTCATATTTTGCAGGAATTTCTTAAAGAAGCAGATCATCTGCGACAACGTGAAATCGCTTCCTATCGAAGGGAAAAGCAAAAAGGGTTCGGAATAAGACCATTCCAAACCCTTTTTATCTAACAAATTTCATCTAACTTCAACACAATAATTCATGAAATTCATGATAGATAACTACTAGTTCATTTTAATCGTACATATAATGAAATATTACAAGCAGGAATAGGAGGGGTAAAAGTGGGTGATAGGAAGAAACAAG
Source organism: Paenisporosarcina sp. (assembly GCA_041576455.1). Classification (GTDB taxonomy): domain Bacteria; phylum Bacillota; class Bacilli; order Bacillales_A; family Planococcaceae; genus Paenisporosarcina. Next base: position 2,824 of record JBFGKX010000097.1, read on the forward strand.
CTCCATACGATAAAATGATGATTGTTCGAACGTGTGTGCTTTTTTTAGCTTGGATAAATCAATATTTGGTGGTAAAAGGACACGGTCCCTTGCCGTTTAGTGATCAAGAAATTGAAGTTGCAACATCTGGGGTTATTACATTCACAGCGTCAATTTGGTCATGGTGGAAAAACAATGATGTTAGTAACCATGCACGTCGTAATACACAATATTTAAAAGATAAAGGATTAAAATGATTGTTGGAAAATAACCAACCGATCATTTTAAACACAAAAAGGCCGACTGAGGATGAAAATGTCAGTCGGCGTGATATCGGCTCAACAATAGTATAACACAGTTTAAACAAATAGCAAAGTTCTTAATAAAATAACGCCCCTCTCAATTAACAATGAGAGGGGCGTTGAAATTAATGAATGTGGCGATACACACCAACAACTTTTCCTAAAATAGAAACTTGATTAACAATTATTGGTTCCATTGATGAATTTTCAGGTTGAAGGCGGAAATAGGATTGTTCTTTATAGAATCGCTTCACTGTTGCTTCGTCTTCTTCTGTCATCGCAACCACGATATCACCATTATTTGCAGTTTGTTGCTGTTTTACGACAACGTAGTCACCATTAAGTATTCCTGCTTCTATCATACTATCACCCATAATTTCTAGCATGAAAAGATTGTCTTCAGAAGTTCCAAAGGTTTCAGGGAGAGGGAAGAATTCTTCAATGTTTTCAATTGCGGTAATCGGTAATCCTGCCGTCACTTTTCCTACTAGAGGTACATTTACAACTTGTGGTCGCAACTCCGTTAAGTTTTCAAACTCTAAGATTTCAATCGCTCTAGGTTTAGTAGGGTCACGTCTAATAAGTCCCTTGCTCTCAAGTCGAGCTAAGTGACCGTGAACAGTCGAACTAGATGCAAGCCCAACCGCTTCACCAATTTCTCGTACAGATGGTGGATAACCCTTTTTCCGAACTTCATCTTTTATAAAAGTTAATATATCTTCTTGTCGTTTCGAAACTTTTTTCAACTAGTTCACCTCTTCGCCTGATGATATGTCTAATTTATCTAAGATTAGTATATCAATTTCCTTTAAAAAATGCAAACATAGGTTCTAATTATAGTTGACAAGAAACGTCTGTTCGGTTTATAGTTTTATTACTATATACGAACAAACATTCGGTAAGGGGAGAATGCAGATGAATTTGATTAAAAATAATCCATTTATTTCTTTGTTAATAGGTGTTATCTTTAGCTGTACACTAAGTTTTGTATTCTTTGCTCAAGATCAAGAAAATTTATATGAAGAAATCCACATTAAAAAAGGCGATACGCTGTGGACATTATCTGAAAAATATCGTGGAACTACACCTAAACATGATTGGATTTCAAAAGTGATGGTAGTTAATAACTTAAACACTCAAATGATTTACACAGGAGATGCTCTTATCATTCCGAAATCTATAAAGCGCTACACGCCTGATCATCAATTAGAATATGCGGGAGATTTAAAATAATGAATAATAACAAAGCTGTTTTGTACTGTCGTGTAAGCACAGATAAAGAAGCGCAAGAAACTTCTCTTTCGCGACAAGAAGAAGAATTACAACAATATGCCAGAGAACAGAATTATTTTATAAGTCATGTTTTTTTAGATCAACATAGTGGTTACTCTGTTGAACGAGAAGGACTATTAGATATGTTAGATTTCATCAAAACGAATGCTATATCAACAGTCTTTATACAAGATGAAACCCGTCTAGGAAGAGGGAATTCTCGAATGGCTATATTACATATGTTAAAAAAATTAGAGGTTGAAGTTATATCAATAAATGATGGTGGATCAATACGTTTAAATGAAATGGATACCATGATGCTTGAAATAATAGCACTAGTCGAAGAGTATCAACGAAAGTTACATAATGCGAAAATTCGTAGAGGAATGAAAAGGGCCGTAGAACATGGTTTTAAACCAGAGAAAAACCTTAAGGATCAAGGAAATCCTGAAGGAAGAGAACGTAAGGATATCCCGATAGAAGAAATCATCAAATTACGGCAAAATGGTTTAACTTACGAAGAAATTGCCTCAACCTTAAGAGGATTTGGGTTTCCTGTGAGCAAAGCGACAGTTCATCGTCGATATACTGAATATAAAGAAAGACTTGAAGGCTAATTACTTGCACTTCAAGTCTTTTTTGCATACCTTTTAATAAGGTTATTAGAAGAAAGGTGTGAAAATCATGTTATCTCCAGAAAAAATTGGTCGTATTAATGAACTTTCAAAAAAATCAAAATCCATTGGTTTAACAATAGAGGAAGCAAAAGAACAAACGTCATTAAGAAAAGAATATTTAGAGACATTTCGTTCTTCAATGAGAGATACAATTGAAAATGTGAAAGTTGTTGACCCAGAAGGTAATGATGTTACTCCAGAAAAAGTAAAAGCAATTAAAGAAAATAAATTTCTGAATTAAATCAATTTTCACTAACCATTGTCAGCTACTCAAAAGTTGACTAAACTAAGGGGAGCATAAAATTATTTGTTTCAGAAAGGGTGTCAATATTGACTCAACATGTAGATCAGTTAGCCATTAATACAATTCGTACTTTATCAATCGATGCGATTGAGAAAGCAAACTCGGGTCATCCGGGACTACCAATGGGTGCAGCACCTATGGCCTACTCACTTTGGACAAAACATTTGCGTCATAATCCTAAAAATCCTACATGGTTTAATCGAGACCGATTTGTTCTTTCAGCAGGTCATGGTTCGATGTTGTTATATAGCTTATTACATTTAGGCGGTTATGATTTACCAATGGAAGAATTAAAAAACTTCCGTCAATGGGGTTCTAAAACGCCTGGACATCCTGAGTTTGGTCATACAGCAGGTGTAGAAGCTACAACAGGTCCTTTAGGTCAGGGAATTGCAATGTCGGTTGGAATGGCTATGGCAGAGAGCCATTTAGCTGCAGTTTATAATAAGCCAAATCATCAAATTGTTGACCATTTCACTTATGCGTTATGTGGGGATGGAGACTTAATGGAAGGTGTCGCTTCAGAGGCAATTTCCCTTGCTGGGCACTTACAATTAGAAAAACTGATTGTACTTTATGATAGCAACGACATATCATTAGATGGTGATTTAAATAAATCATTTTCTGAAAAAATTCAAAAGCGATTTGAATCGAATGGTTGGAACTATTTGCATGTCGCAGACGGAAATTCGCTCGATGACTTAACAAATGCAATTGAGGCAGCCAAAAATCATAAAGGACAACCTACATTAATCGAAGTGAAAACCGTTATAGGTTATGGTTCTCCTAATAAATCGGGTAAATCAGATGTTCACGGTGCTCCACTTGGTCAAGATGAAGCATTGCTAACAAAAGAAAGCTATAAATGGACTTTCGATCAAGACTTCCATGTACCTGAAGAAGTCTATGATGTGTTTAAAGAAGCAGCCGAACAACTGGGTGGCGCAAATGAAGCGTCTTGGAATGATAAATTTGAAGCCTATAAATCTGCTTATCCAGAATTAGCTGAACAATTTGAGCTTGCTATAAAAGGGGATTTACCTGCTAATTACGATGCTGATATTCCGGTTTATGATGTTGGAACTTCTCACGCTACTCGTTCATCTTCTGGTGAAGTTTTAAATGCAATTGCTAAAACTGTTCCTTCATTCTTCGGAGGAAGTGCAGATTTAGCAGGATCGAATAAAACGGCAATTAAAGGCGCAGGTGATTTCTCAAGCGATTCCTATGAGGGACGTAACATTTGGTTTGGTGTGCGAGAATTTGCGATGGGTGCTGCGTTAAATGGAATGGCCTTACATGGTGGTTTACATGTGTTTGGAGGAACATTCTTTGTATTCAGTGATTATGTCCGACCGGCTATACGATTGTCCGCTTTAATGGGGTTACCAGTTACTTATGTATTTACGCATGATAGTATTGCCGTTGGAGAAGATGGTCCAACTCATGAACCAGTTGAACAATTAGCATCTTTACGTGCAATGCCGAACCTATCCGTAATTCGTCCAGCTGATGCGAATGAATCTGCTGAAGCCTGGAAGTTAGCTGTATCTTCTAAAAATGTACCTACAGCCTTAATTTTATCAAGACAAAACTTACCTGTTCTTAAACACTCAGCCGATCGTGCAGCTGATGGAGTTGCAAAGGGAGCTTACGTAGTATCTCCTTCCAATAAAGAACAAGCAGATGTATTATTACTTGCAACTGGCTCTGAAGTTTCACTTGCGGTTGATGCACAACAAGTATTAGCTAAAGATGGAATAGATGCATCTGTGGTTTCAATGCCATCATGGGATCGTTTTGAAAAACAAGATAGAGCTTACAAAAATAGTGTTATACCTAAAACTGTTAAGAAACGTTTAGCTATTGAAATGGGAGTTTCTTTCGGTTGGGAACGTTACACAGGTGATGAAGGAAGTATTTTAGGCATTGATGGTTTTGGAGCAAGTGCCCCAGGGGAAATCGTTATGAAAGAATATGGTTTCTCTGTAGAGAATGTTGTAGCTCGTGTAAAATCGTTGCTAACCGAATAATGCTTAAACAAGTAGTGTGCATTCGCCACTACTTGTTTTTTTTCGTCAAGAATAGTGACAAAAAAGGCTCGCAGTTCGACAGCTTTAGCATCTCAAGCCCTTTATACTTAAGAAAAAACGGGGGTTTGTTAAATGCGAACTTATAAGATATTTCATATTAAAAAAGCTTATCAACCTTTTGTATTAGGCCGAGAAAAAATGCTTCAAGAAATACTCGGTAGTGACTTAGGACTAAGTAATCAAGATCATAATGAAATGACATATGTATGTGAAAAAATAGATGAAGAATCGATTAAACAAAATTTGGATCGAAAGCTTAGTCGATTATTTTCATATAACGAAAACGTCCAAAATAAGCTGACGCTTGAACATCCTTTAAAAGGTTCTATCCATATGAAATTTGACTTGTATTGTGTCCATGTGTGGTGTAAAGGGTCACACATGTTAGATTTGGATCTTTTTGCTGGTTTGTCAGATACGAGTGATTGTTATATGGCATTTCAAAAAGAGGAATCTTCATTTGGATGGCTAAAGCCAATTAAGATTGGCTCGATTCATTCATTTACAGAAATTCTAGACTTCGCCTAGTAAGAGAAACAGTTTTGTTGTATAATCCATCTTGGAGATAGAAACTCAAGTTAACACCATGAAGGAGGAAGACAACAATGAATTTAGGTTTAGCAATCACTTTAATCATTTTAGCGTTAGTAGCTGGAGCTGCAATTGGATTCTTTGCTGCGCGTCAATATATGATGAAGTACTTAAAAGAAAACCCACCAATCAACGAACAAATGCTTCGTATGATGATGGCTCAAATGGGACGTAAACCATCAGAAAAACAAGTAAAACAAATGATGAATCAAATGAATAAAATGCAAAAATAAAAATACCACTCGCTTAGAGTGCTATTCAGATAGTAGACAACAGGGGTTCGGAATGGTCACATTCCAAACCCCTGTTTACTTTTTACTTTTTCTTCGATATGAAGCGATTTCTCTTTGTCGCAAACCTTTCCGAGGTCATTATGTATCCTGTTTTTGGGACTTGCCATGTCCAGTTGGCAAGTTTTTTTAAATTCATGGCAGCGAAAGTAAGCATCGCCTGCATCGACAATTTTTTAAGTCCCCCTTAACGTTGTCCACTACATGCCATGCTTTTCTTTTCCATCTGCGAATACTCGCTCAATTGTATCTTTACGTGTCGCATAAATGGGGTTTACATCTTCATGGGGTCGAAGGTGATCAACTTCTTCAAGATATGACTACCACATATGAATTGAGTGAAATATCGAAGGTATATGAATGAATACTAATTAAATTAAGATAAAAGGATCAATGGTGGGTAGACCTACTTCTGAATACATATCTTCTACCAATTATTAAATAAAAGAGAAATCAAGCGCAGA
>JBFGKX010000098.1:0-8705 GCA_041576455.1 Paenisporosarcina sp.
ACATCGAGACATTAAATTACATAACAAGTGCATGGAATGTCTAGTGCACATTGTGATAAACCCGTTCAAAATATTGAGTGGTGTAGATAAAGTTGATGTAAACCTCAACGATGGTACTGTGGGGTAGAATACAACTCTTCAGATATAAATGTTCAACAAATTACAGCGATGATTGTAAATCAAGGCTATGATGTAATCAAATAACTAAAAGAATGCCTGTCAGTGTCATGAAGGGAAGGGAATGAAACAAATGACTGAAAAAAAAACTGATATCTCTATTACTGGTATGACCTGCGCAGCTTGTGCGAATCGAATCGAAAAAGGTCTACAAAAAATGGATGGTGTCTCAGAAGCTACAGTCAACTTCGCTACAGAGAAAGCGACTATTACGTATAATGCAGAAGGTACAAATTTATCTTCTTTTGAAGAAAAAATCAGAAGTCTCGGCTATGATGTGACAAAAGAAGAAGTGGAGTTACATATTATTGGCATGACTTGTGCAGCTTGTTCGACGCGCATTGAAAAAGGTCTTAATCGTATCGAAGGCGTAGAGAATGCCACGATTAACTTAGCCTTGGAGACTGGACGAATTACATTCAATCCAACCGTCCTTTCTCCTGATGATTTCATCAAAAAAATACAAGTCTTAGGATACGATGCAGAGCTTAAAAATGAACAAACCGGAGAAAAAGTCGATCACCGTCAGACAGAAATTAAAAAGAAAACACGGTTATTTTTAATTTCTACCATATTATCTTTTCCCCTTTTATGGACCATGGTTGCTCACTTTTCTTTCACTTCGTGGATGTACGTCCCAGAAATTCTCATGAATCCTTTTGTTCAATGGGCATTAGCGACACCTGTTCAGTTTTGGATGGGTGCTACATTTTATAAAGGTGCCTATTATGCACTACGTAATAAGAGCGCCAATATGGATGTACTCGTTGCGCTAGGTACATCTGCCGCTTATTTTTACAGTGTTTACTTAGTTTTAACGAATTTAGAACACATCGGACCTCATCATATTGGCTTATATTTTGAAACGAGTGCCGTGTTAATTACCTTAATCATTCTTGGAAAATTATTTGAAGCACGTGCAAAGGGTCGTTCATCTGATGCAATTCAAAAGCTGATGAAGCTTCAACCGAAAACCGCTTTTGTCGAACGAGATGATACGGTGCAAGAAATCATGATTGAGGATGTTCGAATCGGAGATGTCATGATGATTAAACCGGGTTCATCTATCCCCGTTGATGCAGAAGTCATTTCAGGTGATTCTGCAGTGGACGAATCGATGCTCACTGGCGAAAGCTTGCCAGTTGATAAAGAAGCAGGAGATATGGTTTATGCGGCAACGGTCAATGCGAATAAAACCCTCCGCGTAAAAGCGCTAAAAATTGGAAAAGATACGGTGCTCTCCAATATTATCCGTGTCGTTGAAGAAGCTCAAGGCTCTAAAGCGCCGATTCAACGATTAGCTGACCAAATTTCAAGTGTTTTTGTGCCGATTGTGGTTGGGATTGCTGCACTTACTTTTATCATCTGGTATTTCATTGTTTCTCCAGGAGATTTCGCAAATGCGTTAGAAAGCACAATCGCAGTCCTTGTCATTGCATGTCCTTGTGCATTAGGTTTGGCAACCCCTACTTCCATCATGGCTGGATCCGGTCGCGCTGCAGAACTAGGTGTTTTATTTAAAACGGCGGAAGCTATGGAACATACGAAACACATTGATACTATCGTGTTAGATAAGACAGGAACCATTACAAATGGCCGACCAGAAGTAACCGAATTTGTGGTCGTCGAAGGGTTTAATCGAGAACATGTCATCTTACTTGCCGCTTCTGCAGAAAGTCAGTCCGAACACCCAGTTGCAACGGCGATCACGACTTTCACCGATAATGCAACACTTCCGGTTGAAGCATTTGAAGCGATTCCTGGACACGGAATACGAGCCGTAGTTGATGGAACTAATTTATTGATTGGCACTCGAAAGCTACTCAATGAGTCGAAGGTAAACTTTAATGAAACACAAGCAAGCGATTTAGAATCTCAAGGGAAAACCGTCATGTTTATCGCTGTAGAAGGTACATATGCAGGATTCATCGGCGTTGCAGACACTGTTAAAGATTCTTCAGCCGAAGCCATTTCACGTATGAAAGAATTAGGGTTACATGTGGTGATGTTAACAGGTGATCACGAACGCACTGCACGTGCAATTGCAAAACAAGTGGGGATTGACGAAGTATTTGCGGGTGTGTTGCCGACTGAAAAAGCAAATGTGGTAGCCCAACTAAAGGCTGAAGGCAAACGAGTGGCAATGGCTGGTGATGGACTGAATGATGCACCCGCTTTAGCCACGGCAGATGTCGGAATGGCGATGGGGACGGGTACAGCGGTTGCGATGGAAGCAGCGGATATTACATTGATGCAAGGAGACTTAATGCGTGCAGTTGATGCCATTCAAATGAGTCGCTTAACAGTGCGAAATATTAAACAAAATCTGTTTTGGGCACTAGCCTACAATACAATAGGCATTCCTATCGCCGCCGCAGGATTTTTAGCTCCTTGGCTAGCTGGAGCTGCAATGGCATTTAGTTCTGTATCCGTTGTCTTAAATGCTCTGCGTTTACAACGTGCGAAACTGTCGAAATGACATGAGAACTACGTCTGAAGACAGCTGATAAAATAGATTATGTACCGACATATTCATAAAATGTCGAAAACAAAAAGCCAATACCTAAGGGACGGGACTGACTGCAGTAACCCTTTTGGTATGGCTTTTTTGTCCTTATATCTCCTCAATTCATATAAAATCATCTAAGTAATCCATCGTTCGGTCAACCCGTTCAATCCTCTAGCTACCTTCCTCAAATCTTTCTACCCCCAAGAGTCCACAACTTGAATGGAAAAATATGCAGGAAAGTAACAACAGAGGTTCCTATCCTCTTTTAAAAATTAATACCCTCCATAGCCATAACCACCACCGCCGGATGAATTACCTAAAAATGAAGCTCCGATAATGATTAACAGGATAAATAGTACGACAAGTAATGAAAAACTTGATCCTTTTCCACGAGTTCCAGACATCTTGTTCCCTCCCTTCTTATCTCATTTACTAGAGTATGATTTCTTTTCGACTATCATAGGGCTAACGCGTACTAAATTCTAATTTTGAAGTAGAAAGTAGTATAGTTCCCCACTATTTGACGACAGCTGAACGCAACTTTCGTTTAGAAGACGAATACTATGCGATTTGCTTTGTTCTTTCAAGAAGAGCGCCTTTAATTTAAAAAAACTTTCTAGTAACTCTAACTAGAATAAGAGTCATGATTTCAGAATTACTTAATCCCTGCTTTTGCTATACTAGAAAAAGAATAATCAGGAGGGATTTTGAATTGAATTTCACTTTTATTAAAAAGCTATCAATCATACTTATTGTTTCAGCGTTTATATTGTCAGGTTGTGGCATGACAACACAACAAGATGATAAGGAGACGTACGAGCCTGTTGTAAAAGAATCGACATCAAACGACGATGAGGCAAGCACTGCAGTTGCAGAAGATAAGACCCAAATAGAGCTTGTAACTACGCCAACCGAAAACACAACCAATCAAATTCCAGTAACGCTTGTTTCAACTACCGACGGCGATACGATTCGCGTAATGTACAACGGAGTAAATGAACCCGTCCGTTATTTATTAATAGATACTCCTGAAACCAATCATCCTCGACTTGGAAAACAACCATTTGGAGATGAAGCGAAAGAGCTCAATCGTTCTCTTGTGAATAGTGGTGCCCTAACGATAGAATTTGATGTTGGTGAAAAGCGTGATAAATACGGACGCCTGTTAGCATACGTATATGTAGATGGAAAAAGTGTGCAAGAAATCTTACTACGTGCAGGTTTGGCGCGCGTCGCATATGTTTATCCACCAAACACCCGCCATTTAACACCTTATGAAAAAGCTCAGCGGGAAGCAAAATCGAAAAAATTAGGAATTTGGTCTGTTGAGGACTATGCGACAGATTCAGGTTTTGTTAGCACTTCTCCTTCTCCCTCAGAGAGTGCCCCTGTTACTGCGAATACACCAAATGCACCTACAGAGAAATTTGATAACTGTACCCATCTTCGCACCAAATATCCAACCGGGGTGGCAAGTGATCACCCTGCGTACCAAGCGAAGATGGATCGCGATAACGACAATTGGGCATGTGAGTGATATATAGAGTGGAAAGCGTCATGAAGTTCGAACTTTTTGGCGTTTTCCAACTAATGTGGTCAAAGTGACAACTAAAGTTTCCTTCATTCCAACTAACTATTCCATTTTTACAACTAAAACTTCTTTTATTACAATTAAAACTTCTTCTCCCTTCAATGACACGAACAATCTATTTCCTTCTACTTCAAAAAAACTACAAAAAAACTTCCTCATGGTTTTGAGGAAGTTTCAATCTTATCTTTAAACATTTTCGCATCTGCAATCTTCACAATCTCCAATACACTAGCAGTGTCTATTGGATATTCTGCTACCCCTAAAGAGTAGTTCACTACGATTGGTTGCCCTTCAATTGTTAAAGGCATATCTTGCACGTTTAGATTGAGTTGGACGATCAATTCATCTAAACTTTCTGCTGTTCTTAACGTATATACAACAAATTCATCGCCACCATAACGAAATAGCTTTTCACCTTCTTGCAACTCATTTTCTAATTTTTTTGCAAAATCTTTTAACACGACATCCCCCACAAGATGACCATATGTGTCATTAATTTGCTTGAATTTATTAATGTCGAAAAAGAGAATTGAAAAAGGAGATATATTTTGATTATTTTCCTTTAGAAACAGCATGTCCATATGTTGGTTAAAACTCAGCCGATTGTATACGCCGGTCAGTGCATCATTTTCCAAATCTTTTATGGTATAGGTCATTTCTATATATTTAATTAACCCCGGGAGGATATGCGAGCCTATAAACCACAATGCAAACACATTCGCGCCCCATAAAAGAATGTCCAGTTTTATACTAGATATTGGGAGAGTTGGCCAAAAATAGAGATTGACGATGATGGCCAAATAACTCGCGCTGAACAATACCAACGTGTGAATTGACTTATTCTTAGTCGTTGGAATCAAGATGATAAGAGAGGATAGAACTAAATATAACAGCCCAAGTGATAAATCAAACGTAGATGCTGAAGATAAGAAATACTTCAGTTGTGAAGCAATCAAGATGACGACAACAAATATATATGTTAAACGAATATCGTAATACACCCTGAGCATGATGATAGGTGCAATGATAAATAGGGAATTAAAGACTTCAAAATCATAATAAGGATTTAATGTCATAAATATTAAATAACTGATATTGAAGCTAACAATTGCGGAAGTTGTTCGCAAACTAAATACACCATAACGTTTTGTGAAAAATGCACTCAATGTCGCAAGTCCAATAAACACCGTATTAAATGTAAAAAAATCAGTAAAATATTCGTTGAACCACGCCATAACTTCACCACTCTCAAAAACACCATTATTTACTACTATTCTAAGGATATTTTAATCTTTTTACAATGACATTTCATTCTTAAACCTCTATTATACCGTTTTAAAAGTTAGTTGCACTCCCTTACTTGAAAAGAAAAAAACCTCTTTTTCAAGACGATTTTCTTCAGCAAAGAAGAAATCGTTTTGTGAAAAGAGGGGACATATTATGCCAATTGATTTTTGCAGTATGCTAAAATTTCTAATTCTTCATCATCTTCAAGCGCAAAATCTAGCACTTCTTTTGATCCTTTGTCTGTAAAATGATATTGAACGATGCGCACGCCGCTTTCTTCTGATGCAAGAATGACACGAAGTTCCAATCCACCCTCAGTGAATAACTCGTCGTCTTCCTCCACCTCTACGTCCAGCAAAAATTCAAAACGTTGTCCTTCAATAATACCCGTTGGATCATTCATTTTTTCAACCATGTGATTCGTAATATTCATGTAATTTCTCCTTTAGTGAGTTAACTCAACTTCTCTAATTGTATACCTACAACTTGCTAGTAAACAACTATATGTGATTTTTTCTATTCTTTCCCTATATTATAGACTATACAGAATGGATCTTTCACATAGATCTAACAACTCTACAACCATTTTCTAACAGATCTTTCTTCGCCTTCTCCAAATCACTCACAACGACTTCCATTACTGTTTCTATGAGTTCATTTCCCGGAATTAAATAAATGGAGTTGTGATTTGTGTAAAAATCTTCTTCCTACGCAGTGCTTTGAACTAGCGTGCTTAGCCATTTCCACATCCTTCACTTGAAATCAAATGTTTTAGGCATTCTATAGTTCATTAGATTGACTCCTTTCGTTGGAATGCCAGACAGCACTTTATTTAGTGTGCCCTATGAGTTGCTGGATGACCTGATTGGTTAGGTTTGGAACGATGTCGAGTGAGAAGTTTCGTTCCATTCGTTCATACTGTTTGTGTGCGTCATATCCGTAAGGTCCTATATTAATAACTGGCACGTTTATGTCTCGAATGGCTTCATAGTCCACATAGTGTTTAGATCCCCACCCAGGGTTATTCGATGAGACTGCCGAAATTCCAGCTGCGTCATCACTTAATGCAACAAAGCTCATATCTGAAATGTAAGGGAAGAAGTTTTTAGTCACAATGGGATGTGAATAACTCGGTTGAACGACTTCTACCGCCATGTTTAAGGCATTTAGCAAGTTCCGCTCTTTTTCATTTTTGCCAGTCACCTCAATGCGTGGAGAATAAAGGGATGAATAAAACATGATGATGGCTGGGTTTTTATCCGGCATCCACTTCCACGCTTCTTCAACCACGCGCGCAGCGAACATCCGTGTATCAAGATCGGTTTGCTGCATTAATTGTTCTTTAAATGATTCCATATGATCGGTATATGCTTTCCCATGCTCCAGTTTTAAGTGTGCATGCACGTCATCATACGTCATCACGCGAGGTTCCCACAAAATATCATTCATCGGCTCCCCGCTCGCTTGACTAAACATGGCATAGTTTTCTTTAAACTCAGACAAGGCAGTAGTGAATGCCGTTTCAGCTTCCACTTGTAAACGATCGAGCACTTCTTTTGGTGACCACGAATGAATGAAGAAATTGAAATACACATATGCAGAAAGTGCCGTCTGTACGGTATAGGTTGGTTTCAAATCCATTTGCTTCAAGGAAACTGGCGGTACAGTTGTTTCCCCAAAAGCTTCATTACACAGTGCAGGGTTATAGCTGATTTGTCGCGTAAGATGCGCTGCAATAAAGTTGGGATCAATCCCTTCAAAGCAAGAGCCTACGTGTGTTTCCGAACCGGTAATGAAAAATGACGGCAACAGTTTTCCAACGGTGCCTTTATAAATATAGCGATTCGGATCTCCTTTATAGCGCGGGGATACGAAATCCGCATTAATGGCCGCCACATAATCAAAGCCATGCATGTCACGCAGACGTTTTAATTCTGTTAGCGCAGAAAGAATTCCGTGCGAACTATCTTCTTCATCACACTCAAATACCACCATTAGATTTCCTTCAAGCTCTTCTGGATGTTCCGAATAATACTTTAACAAGTAAAGATGACTTGCTACACCTGACTTCATATCCAGCACACCGCGTCCAAACTCATATTCTCCTGAGTTTAAATGACTTTGTACTTCTTCCGGCAAATCTTCTTGGCGTAGTGCTTCTGCCAAGGCATCTGGATCTAATGCATATTCTTTTAAATTAAAATCATCAATGCCCACCGTATCGATATGCCCCATTAATAGCACCGTTTTATTCGACGGATTTTTCGTTCCTTTGACAAACGCAATCACATTATAGCGCTCTTGTTCATCATTTTCAGTTTGTTGGTAAATAACATGGTCAACGTGTTCCTGAAAGTATGGATATGAAGAAACCAAGGTTAATAGCGCCTGAGACATGACCTTCTCTCCGCCCTCATTCACAATGCTTTCAATCCGCACCAACTGCTTCGTCAATGCCCACACATCCTCGTGGCAATCAAACATTTTTCGACACTCCCTTATGCATAATCATTAGATAAATGTAATATATCATACACAGTCGACATCGTGAACAAGGTTTGATTACAATAAAAGGAGTGAGGAGTGATCCGAAATGCAACCATTTACAGCAGAAGTTGTACGCATACTAAAAGAGATTCCAGTCGGATACGTTGTTAGTTATGGACAAGTTGCCCGCATGGCAGGCAGTCCACGCGCAGCTAGACAAGTCGTTCGCATTTTACATACCATGAGCGAAAAGCATCAATTGCCTTGGCATCGCGTGGTCAATGCCAAAGGCGAAATCGCAGTTCCAGATGAAGAATCACGCAAATTGCAACGCATGTTGCTCCAAAGTGAAAATGTCGTGTTTTTAAATGATGGACGCGTTGATTTAAGTGTGTTTGAGTAGGGGTTTTGTGGGGGGATTTGGAGTTTGTCGTTTCACTTGGGCGGTTTGCCCTTTGGAATTGGGAGTTTGCCTTTTCGCGTTGGCGGTTTGCCCTTTGGCGAGGACAGTTTACCCTTTCGTGAACGAAGTTTGCCCGTTCGCCCATTTTCTTCCACAAAATACCTCCTCGTGAGGTTCGAGGAGGGCAAATTAGTTCTTTTTTCGCTTCGCTGCTGGCGGTGTCACTTAATTTCTGAGAATTTGCCCTTTCG
>JBFGKX010000099.1:0-8605 GCA_041576455.1 Paenisporosarcina sp.
GAACAGCGCGTGGTGAAGACGGCGCAGCCGGCTGAGGCCGTGCCCGCGGAAAGCGTCCGTCGGAATGGACATCAGCCATTTCTCATAAATGCAAAAAGGGGCTGCCCCTAAAAGTCATTTCTCATGACTTTTGGGACAGCCCCTTTTTGTAAATAGGAATTAATCTAAATAAGAGCTACCAAAACTGTACGACCTATTTTTAACTGGTTGTTTTCTAAGTTGGGAGGTGGAAGGATGAGTGGGTTTCTTCTTACTAATTGTTTGAGGCAATCCAGTAAACTCACTTAAAATTTGCTTAGCAGCATTTAAGCTCATCCTTGTTTGAGGGTTCCTGTAATCTTCATCAAGATGTCCTAAATGAGGAAGGCTTTGGAAATCTTCTTTTTTGGGTAATAAATGAAAATAATAATCGGCACACTGAACTAATACAGAAGATTGTTGTTGACTAAATCGAGGATTTTTTACAAAGTGTAGTCCCAATTTTTTTGCGCGTCCAGTTTCAATCATTTTTTCAATAGTTAATCGCTTTAATTCATAAAGATACTTATTATCGGTAGCTGTTTTTGCATGACGATTAACGGAATAAATAGCTGAAGCTAGTTGGTCATCTGTACTAATTTGTTTCATAAAACCCCACCCTTCGCATCGTAGAAATTAAGCATCTTGTTCTGATTAAATAAAAATTCAGAGCATTCAATCAACTACTATCATACCAATTTACTATCACACTGTATAGACTAAATAAAAACGATCTAAAAAAAGAATCTGTAGATCCTAAAGTTTTGATGTAAGTTGTTATAACAAATCAAATTTCACTATTACATATTTTTGAAGATTTTTTATTCTTTATGCAAAATTAACTAGTTTACCTAGGTCTAGTTGTCATGAAGACTTAAGGATGTAGATAGTCATTCCGAAAAATTGTTAACTACTTTGGTGTTTCATTTAATTTTTAAAGAGGGAATGGAAAATAAGGGTTCTCTTCATAAACCAGTTTTAATTCATATAGAAGATGCAATACAATCATGAAAGCAAAATCATGGAGTAATTTTTTTATCGAATCATAAGAAAATCAATTTGTATATGTTTTAAGTCGTAAAATGAAGAATAATAGTTTTTCTAATTTTCTATATACTTTTGAAGAAAAGTATTGGCATAATGAGATTATGAATGAATATTCAGAAATATAATGGGGGTATCTATTATGTTATTGAAAGAACAAACAATTATTATTACTGGTGGCTCAAGTGGTATGGGCTTTTACATGGCTAAACGTTTTGTAGAAGAAGGCGCGAATGTGGTTATTACTGGTCGCAATATGGAGCGTTTAGAAGCTGCTCAGAAAGCAATATCTCATGATTTAAGCCGGGTAGGAATTTTTCAAATGGATGTACGTGAACCGGATCATGTAAACGCGATGGTTCAGTACACAGATGAGCAATTTGGGCGTATTGATGGACTTGTCAACAATGCGGCGGGTAATTTCATTGTTCATGCTGAAAAATTGTCACCTAATGGATGGAAGTCCGTAATCGATATTGTTTTAAATGGAACGTTTTATTGTTCACAAGCGGTTGGAAAGTATTGGATTGAAAAAGAACAAAAAGGATCGATTCTTAACATGTTAGCGACCTACGCGTGGAATGCAGGTGCTGGTGTAGCGCACTCAGCTGCTGCAAAAGCGGGTGTCATGTCTTTAACGCGAACGTTAGCGGTTGAATGGGGAACACAGTATGGGATTCGTGTAAACGGAATTGCTCCTGGTCCAATTGAACGAACCGGTGGTGCTGAAAAACTATGGGAATCCGAAGAAGCTGCAGCTCGAACGCTAAAATCTGTACCACTTGGTCGTCTTGGTCGTCCAGAAGAAATTGCCGACCTTGCTTCATTCATGCTTTCAAATAAAGCCGCATATATGAATGGTGAAATCGTTACGCTTGATGGAGGTCAATGGTTAAATAAATTTCCATTTTAGGCTTAATACTTCTTAGAAATGTCCATACTATCAATACTCCATTGAAAGGATAGGATAAGTATGGGTATATGGACTTGGCCGTTATTAGGCGTGGTTCTCTTCATCAGTGCAATTGGATTATATTCGACTTGGCGGGTGATGACTTTTGAAAGGGATCGACAAGAAGTAAATGATTCCCCAATTCCACAAGCTGTCAAAAATCATCCTTTTTCACTTAATCCAATCTTATGGTCATTAATTGCGGCATTAATATTAATGTTCGTCATTATTGCGTATTATGCTACTTCTTCACCTTACTAGGTGAAGAAGTTTTTTTTGATAATGAAAAGGTTTACTTCTGTGTTTTAAAATGGAATATGATATGATTGAGAAGTAGTTTGCTGTTCATCTCTAGAACAGAAAAAGGAGTAGAAGTGTATGCTTTCGGTTACAAGCAGAGATTTTTTAGAAATGCAAATCGAAGAATTCATCATCTCATCAGATAAAGTTGCACATGTGCAAATTGGAAATAGTTCCGAACATGCTTTATTAGTTTTAACGAAAACAGGGTATTCATCCATTCCCGTCCTCGATTCTAAATATCGCTTAAAAGGCTTAGTAAGTACGCAGATGATTACGGATTCCATATTAGGACTTGAACACATTGAGTATGAACGTTTACCTAACTTAAAAGTGGATGTCGTGATGCAATCAGCTGTTCCATCCATTCATATTAATGAGAAATTTAAAAAAGGTCTTGATTTATTAATTAATCATCCTTTTTTATGTGTCGTGGATGATGAACAAAGATTTATTGGGATTTTAACGAGACGTATCGTATTAAAACAATTAAAAAAACATATCTATCAAAATAACCAGTAGAATGCAAAAATGAATGAAGATCTCCATAGGAGGTCTTCATTTTTAGTTTATCTAAAACAATTAATAAGCTTTGTGAAATATAAATCATCCAACTTCGAGAGTAGGGGAGTGAAATTTATGACCATTAATGAGTCTCAAATTGTCAAAATTCTTGCCGAAGAACGCAATATGAGAAAAGCTGCAGAACGTTTATTTTTATCACAACCCGCACTTTCTCAAAGATTACAGTCTATTGAAAAAGAATGGGGGACACAACTGTTTATTCGCTCTCAAAAAGGACTTACCCCGACTCCATCAGGAGAACTTGTGATTCAATATGCCATTGAAACAATGGAAAAAAAAGAAGAGATTTTTGAAACCATCCATTCATTAACATCCAAGGTGCATGGTACTTTGAAAATCGCGTGCGCATCAATTGTCGGTCAGAATTGGTTGCCGATGGTTTTAAAAGATTTTGTCACAAAATATCCAGAAGCAAAAATATCACTTATAACTGGGTGGAGTTCTGAGATTGTTAAAGCCCTTTACGATGGAGAAGCTCATGTTGGAATTGTTAGAGGGCATACGGAGTGGAAAGGGACAAAGTTGCATTTATTTCGGGATACACTGTACCTAGTGGACCAAGAATTAAACCAAGTTGAAGATGTCTTATCTACAAATCGACCGTTTATTCAATTTAAAAGTGACTCTAACTATTATCAAGAAATTCAAGCGTGGTGGCAACGTCAGTTTTCATCAAGTCCAAGACGACAAATAACAGTTGATCAAATAGAAACATGCAAACAAATGGCGTTAAATGGTATAGGTTATGCGATTTTACCTTCTATAACTCTAAACGGTTTAGAAAAAGTCAATAAAATCCCATTAACCAACCAAGCTGAAGAATTTGAATTAACTCGGGATACTTGGTTAATTGGTTATGAATCAGCATTTGAACTGAGACAAGTGCAAGCTTTTGTCCAAGTAGTGAAAGAACATGCACAGGAACTGCATGATTATTCAAATTAAATGCGTGTAATCTGATTCAATTTCCTGTACAATTAGTCCATATTTTGAAAGTTTGAAGGGAGTTCATTAATCATGAAACAAATGGATGCATATGAAATTATTTCTTATATTCAACACGCAAAAAAATCAACACCCGTAAAGGTATATATTAACGGAGATAACTTGAAAGAGCTGTCATTCGGTGAAAATACAAAAGTATTTGGAGAAGGAAATTCACTAGTATTATTCGGTGAATGGTCTGAAATCGAAGAAACTTTAGCTACGAATAAAGATCAAATTACTGACGTAGTTGTAGAGAATGATCGTCGTAATTCTGCGATTCCATTAGTTGACTTAAAAGGGATTAACTCACGTATTGAACCAGGTGCTTTCATACGTGACCAAGTTGAAATTGGAAACAATTGCATCATTATGATGGGAGCTGTCATTAATATTGGAGCTGTTATTGGTGACGGTACGATGATTGATATGGGTGCGATTCTTGGTGGACGTGCAACAGTAGGGAAAAATTGTCATATTGGTGCAGGAGCTGTGCTAGCTGGAGTCATCGAGCCACCTTCAGCAATGCCAGTTATTGTCGAAGACGACGTATTAGTTGGAGCAAACGCAGTTGTTTTAGAAGGCGTTAAAATCGGAAAAGGTGCAGTTGTTGCAGCAGGCGCGATTGTTACAAAAGATGTTCCTCCATATACAGTAGTCGCTGGAACGCCAGCAAAAGTCATTAAAGAAATTGATGATAAAACAAAATCAAAAACTGAAATCATGCAAGAACTTCGCCAATTGTAGGAGAAAATGATGAAAACGTTGCATCAAATACGACGTGAGTTACATCAAATTCCTGAAATCGGTTTTCAAGAATTCAAGACTCAAGCTTATCTATTAAAGGAAATATATTCACTGAATCAAGAACGGCTAACGGTTGTTAGGTGGGAAACCGGTATTGTGGTCCATGTAAGAGGAATAAATCCAACAAAAACCATTGGTTGGAGAACTGATATCGACGGACTTCCAATAAATGAGCAAACATCATTATCTTTTCAATCTATTCATGAGGGGTATATGCACGCATGTGGCCATGATATTCACATGACAGTCGCCTTAGGTTTGTTACGTAAGATTAATCAAACGCCCATTAATGATCATATGGTTTTTCTATTCCAACCAGCTGAAGAAGGACCAGGCGGAGCCCTTCCAATGCGAGAATGGTTAAAAGAACAACAACCCGATTTACTTCCAGATGTGATTTTAGCTTTTCATATTGCGCCTGAGTATCCGGTCGGCACTGTTGCAACTAAACCTGGTTTATTATTTGCAAATACTTCAGAGTTATTCATTGATTTATATGGAGTTGAAGGTCATGCAGCGTTTCCACATCACACAAAAGATATGTCGATTGCGGCCGCAAGCCTTTTACTACAACTTCAAACTATTGTGAGTCGTGCGATTAATCCGCTAGACTCAGCTGTGGTGACAATTGGGAAAATGACTTCTGGTACAGTTCAAAATGTTATATCTGGTCATGCGCGGCTAGAAGGCACGATTCGGACCATGGATGCCCAAACGATGGATAAAGTAAAAGAACGAATTGTGGCATTATGTAAGGCAACAGAACTTGCATTTGAATGCAAGGTTGACATTGATTATGGTTCTTCTTATTATCAAGTTACAAATACACCAGAGTTGGCTAGTGAATTTTTAGCATTTGCCGAACAAGATGCCTCTACAGTTTCAATACATTGTGATGCAGCCATGACTGGAGAAGACTTCGGTTATTTCTTACAAGAAATTCCGGGATTGTTATTTTGGGCAGGTGTTAACTCTTCATATGGTTTACACAATGCCAAGCTAACTCCAGACGAAAGCATTATTGATTATCTAGTTCCATTTTCAGATTCATATATACGTTCTCTCTAAACTATATTACTAATTTTTAAAACCTTCATTCGTGTGTCAGATGACACGAATGAAGGTTTTTTAATTCCTTGAATATACCTCGCGAAAACTTCGTTGCCTGATTATATTTATCAATGTTTGAGTCACAAATAGAGTGATCAACATATACTAACTTTAAGGACCTTCAGAAGGAGATATTGACCATAGAATTTATCCATAAGGAATAGTTTAATATAATTAAATGACGCCTACTTAATTATGGGAATCAATAGACTAGTTTTATCTTAATGTCCTTCAATAGAAGGGCTTTTTTTCTGCCCACATACTTTAAAGAGGGAGGTGTTACCGTGGGGAAAATAATGATCGCTCTATCATTTATAAGCACTTGGTTTTTATTTCTAATCGGAGGATGGCAATTGTTACTAACTATTCTCGTAGTTTTTATGGTTATTGATATTTTTACAGGGATAATCAAGGCGCTAATCAAAAGAAAACTCAACTCGAAAATTGGATACAAAGGGTTTTTAAGAAAAGCTACTATTATGTTAGTAATTATTTTAGCAAACTGGTTAGACATCTTAACTACTTCGAATGTTCCAGTATTCAAAACATTAGCTATTTATTTTTATATTGGCATGGAGGGGTTGTCCATTTTAGAAAATTTGAATCAAATTGGTGTGCCAATTCCTAGGGCAATTACTAAATACATTAACCAAATATCGAAGGATCAAAACCCGACAAAAAAAGATTAATAGCTTGTATGGAATAATTCGTGATTAAGGAAGTATCTTATTAATTTCATCAAACATAAGAAGTACTTCAAATAAACGAAAGGTTTATAAGATTTACAGTAAACAAAATATTAACTAAGGTAAAAAGTAAAGAATCTGTATTCATATCTTGTGGACGCTATCGAAAAAAGATGGTTTGCTATTTCTTTCTATTTGCGCGGCCAAAATGCTTGTCTTCTTAAGCCCAACTGACTATAACAGCTGAGCTTGTGTTGGCAAGCTAGCCGTGTTTTTTTCGCAGGAGTATTTAGATATAGACGATCATTTTATTATTGAAAACAAATGAATAGATTTTTTAGATAAGCCATTAACTGTGTGTACTGTTACATTCATGAACAATAAGAATATAAGAAGGAAATATGAATGAACTGACCGACTCCAGTGGGATTGCGAAGACGTCGAAATCCCCTTGAGCAATGATCAAGTGAGTTTGGCGTGAGCCCATGGAAATCGGTCATTTCATAAAAACTTTCTCTATTCACTCACTTTATTTTTCCACCAGTTAGACTTGTTCACAAATCGGAATCATTTTTTGATTAATCGGAACTTTTAGATGGTTATTTCGTACTAATGTTTATGGAGAGAAGGGGGGAAGAAGCATGATACAAAATAGTCGTTGGTATTTAATGGTTTGCATATTAATCTTGCTTAGTATAGTGCCGATAACAGAAGCATCTGCATCACCAAATTTGGAACTTAAAGCATCTGCTGGTTATCAGAATAAAATTAAGTATGGAAAAGGATTACCATTAACAATATCAGTGGTGAATACGGGGGATGAATTTTCTGGGGATTTATTAATTGATTATTCTGAGTCATATGCAATAGGATCAGCAAAAGCCATCCCAATTACAATTGGCAAAGGTGAAACAAAAACACTATCGATAGCTCTACCAGGATTATCAGATGATGTTATGTCCTACAACTCAACCTCCCAAATGTTTTACTTTTATGAAGGTGGTTGGAAGGATGGAAAGAGTATTTCTTATAAAGGGAATAAAAGTGTCAGACCCCATTCCTTTGGCCAAGAAACGAATTTTTTTCTAACATTAACAGAAAGCGCGGATCGACTAAGTGCTTTATCTACTTCTAAACTACTTGGTATGGCAAGTTCGCAAACGATTCATTTGGGGCAGATTAAAGACTTCCATTTCCCTACGGACAAGGCTTCATATGAAATCGCCAACTATTTAGTCATTGATGAATACGTATTAGCCGATAAAAAAGTGGAACAACAACAAGCAATTATTGACTGGGTGCAGTCAGGTGGAGTAGTTCTAGTTGGTGCTTCAAATAACATCAGTGCTGAACTAGGTTTATTGGCTGAACAATTACCCTTAAATTTGTCTGATGATAGAAGTACCTTAAAGGCAGAGGAATTAACTGAATTTACTAATAATAAAGAGTTTACAGAAGATATTCCAATTTTTGTTTCATCAGTAAATGAGGCATCTCGTCTTTTATGGTCAATTAATAACACACCTATCGCAGCTATAAAATCCTTAGGTAAAGGGGCAATTATTCAAACGGTTTTTTCTTTGGGTGATGAGCCACTATCAAAACAAGTTAACTATTCATACTTACTAACTGAGCTGATTAACAAAGCAACCGGTAGTACTCTAAATCAAATGAATCAACAATATCATCATCAAAATATGAAAGAACAAATGTCCTATGAAGTGGGTCAAACAAACGAATTATTTCCCTCGTTTCAAGTTTCTACACCATTAATGATTACGATCGTCATTTTTTATATGGTCTTAGTCGGACCGCTATTATATTTCTTATTAAAGAGAAAAGATAAACGAGGGCATGCATGGTGGATTATTCCAACCATATCGATTTTAGTTTCTGTAGCAATTTTTGCTTATGGGGCGAAAGATCGTTTTGTACGACCTCAAATTCAACAAGCAAGTTTTTATAAAGTGCATGAAGATGCTAGTATTTCTGGCTATTATATAAATTCACTGCTCTCAAACCGTAGTGGTGATTTTACTTTTGCGTCTGAAAAAGGAACATCTATGGTAGCTTCTAAGCGGATGAATTCGTTTTCGAGTAACTCCGGAAATGTTCAATC
>JBFGKX010000100.1:0-8551 GCA_041576455.1 Paenisporosarcina sp.
AACGACAGCAACAGATGTTGAAGAAGAAGCAACTGTAACAACAGAAACAGAAGCGGCTTTAGAAGCAGCAGTTGAAGCTGGAAACGAAAGTGCTGATACAACAGCATCAGTAGTAGCGGAAACGAACGCAGCCATAACGACAGCAACAACTGTTGAAGAAGAAGCAACAGTAACAACAGAAACAGAAGCGGCTTTAGAAGCAGCAGTTGAAGCTGGAAACGAAAGTGCTGATACAACAGCATCAGTAGTAGTGGAAACGAACGCAGCTTTAACGACAGCAACAACTGTTGAAGAAGAAGCAACAGTAACAACAGAAACAGATGTTAAAGAATCTACGACTTTCAATACTGAAAGTGAAGTTGGCACTAACTTGAACGCAGCGTTTGAAAATGAAGGTCAAACTTCTTTTGCTTCTGCAGGTAAGGCTAATACAGAATTAGTTGTTCAATCTACAACTAATGTAGAGAACTTCTCTAACGAATTGGATCTAGAGTTAGTGACTGCCTTAGAATCAACAATTCAATAATATGGAATGAAGTGAGACTGGACCTCTAGGGGTTCAGTCTTTTTTTTGTAAAAATTAGTTGTAAAATAGGATGATTTAGTTGTAAAAATTCAACGTTTAGTTGTAAAAGCGCATTTTTTGAACAATTTGAGGTTGTGCTATAATACTAAAAATGTTCAAGAGTTGTATTGGAGGGAGAAGCATGAAGTTTGTTTTAATTTTTGGACCACAGGCTGTGGGGAAAATGACGGTTGGGCATGAGCTAGAAAAGAAAACCGAGTTAAAATTGCTACATAATCATATGACGATTGATTTGCTTCAACCTATTTTTGATTTTAGCCCAGAAATGTGGCGGTTATCTTCATTAATTCGAGAAGAAATTTTTAAATCTGTTGCTAACAGTGAGTTGCCTGGAATTATTTTTACATATGTATGGGCATTTGATCTACTGGAAGATGGGGACTTTGTGGAGAAAATTTGTTCGATTTTCGAATCAGCAGGTGGACAAGTTTACTTAGTTGAACTAGAAGCGAATGAAAAAGAACGATTAATTCGTAATCGAACTCCACATAGACTTGAACATAAACCGACGAAACGAAATATTGAACAATCTGAACAGAATTTAGTCGAAACGATGAAACTCCACAGATTAAATTCCGTAGCAGGAGAAATTACGAGGCCAAACTATATCAAAATTAACAATTCAAATTTAGGTGCGGAAGAAGTAGCGGTGCTCATAAAAGAGAAGTTTGATTTGTAAACAGTACGACGTGTACACGTCACCAGACTTGAAAAGCTTGATTAACCAATGTTATTAAATTTAGCTGCCTCTTGAGAAACGACAAAGGCGAGGTCATCATTGCCAAATAACTGAAGGATTTCAATAAGCGTGCTTGATTCAATGTCTAATTCAATCAACTCGTTGTTATCAATGATTGTTTTCATGGCTTCATTAACCCCTTGATTAGGATAGGCTTTTTGATAAAGTAAAAAGGGATCAATTTCATGGTTTTGGCACCACTGTACAAAAAGTTGAATCATGACTTGTTCGTCTTCTTGATATTTTTGAATAATGTATTCTGTAATGCTCTTTTGGTCCATTGGTATATGCTCCTCTAAGTTTCGACTGGTTATCTAAACATCGTATCATTTTTTATCAGGTGCAGTTAGTGATTAATCTTCTATTCTGATGTAAAGATATGGTAAGAAAATAGCGACGCCTGTCATAGAGAAGTATAGCTAATTTCTATTTTGCTCAGTATCAAGTGCAAGGTTTAGTAAATCCTCAAGTTATTAAAGGAACACTTAAAGGAAATGGGGGAATCAATAAAAGTGAATTTACATAAGCTGAACCCAACAATGTTGAAACATAAGGATTTGCAAGATATGTTACAATTACAAACTATCGCGGTTGATCATTTGGAATCAAAAGATGTGCTTCAACCCTTAACGATTAAGGAGTTTGAATATGTTTTTAGCGACAATGGATTTATCATGGGATTATATCACGAGCAAAAATTGATCGCGTTTCGTGTCATGCTTGTTCCACCAATAGATAACGAACATTTAGGAATTGATGCGGGTATTCCTACAAGTGAATTATCGCGTGTTATTTATCAGGAGCTGTCGATTGTACATCCTGATTATCGTGGGAAAGGACTTCAAAAACAGATGGGCGAGTTCGTAATGGCGAGAGTCGACCAGTCACGATTTGATTACATATGCGCAACTGTAGCTCCATTTAATATTGCCAGTCTTAAAGATAAATTTGCATTAGGCCTACACATTGTCGCATTGAAATTAAAATATGAAGGAAAACTTCGGTATGTCTTGATGAACAAGGTACATGATGGACAGAAAGTTGAGGGGCACGCTGAAGAACGTTTCATTCCAATGAGTGATATTCTTATTCAGCAACAAGCTCTAGAAGAGGGGTTTGTCGGTGTGAACATGCGGTTTCAAACGGAATGGGTTGTTCAATACCGTAAGTCAGAGTAAAAGTATCTAAAATTATAAGCACCTCCACACGGAAGTGCTTATTTAAACCATCCTTTTTCTTTAAAACGAGAGATGGCTTCAATGCGGTTTGTCACGTCCAATTTGTCTAAAATGACGGAAATATAGTTTCTTACAGTCCCTGTAGTAATATACATTTGGCTTGCGATTTCTTTCGTGTTTTTGCCGACTGCAATGAGTTCCAGTACTTGATGTTCCCGTTCAGTTAATGGATTTTCATCGGCGCTGTAGGCAAGATCTACAAGTTCAGGTGCATATACGCGGCGTCCTTCCATGATTCTGCGAATTGAATTTGCTAAGTCTTCGCTAGGACTATCTTTTAATAAATAGCCCATGACATGTGCTTTTCTCGCTCGTTCAAAATAGCCGGAACGAGCAAAAGTGGTGAGTATAATAACTTTACAAGGGTGATCCTTTAACTCTTCAGCTGCGTCTAAACCAGTCTTAGAAGGCATTTCAATATCCATGATGCAGACATCAGGATTTAATTGATGGACCAACGTTAAAACTTCTTCCCCGTTAGACGCCTTTCCCACTACTTCCATGTCATCCTCCAAATCGAGTAAAGAACCAAGTGCACCTAGTAACATACGCTGATCTTCTGCGAGTACAATACGAATCATAATCTATTCCTCCTTATTTGATTGTAAGATGACGTGAGGGATGCGAATATTTAGCGTGGTGCCATCGGCTCCAGAAATCTCTAGCAATCCATTGACGAACTCTAAACGTTCTTTCATCCCCCGTAAACCATGGCCTTCTAGAAATTGTGTTTCCGATTCGAAACCGCTCCCATTGTCTTGAACTTGGAGAAATAACTCAGTTTGAGTTTGTTTAATTAATACGTGACAAAATGTAGCGTTACTGTGTTTGACAACATTCGTAATCGCTTCTTTTAAACACATGGTTAGCACGTTTTCGACGAGTAAAGGAGTGTCTTTTAAGGATGAATTCCCTTTGACGCGGAAATCGATTTCCGCGGCTCTTAAAATTTGTTGTACACGTAGTAATTCGTCTTCCAATTTACCAGCACGCATATTTGAAACGAGTTCCCGCACTTCTTTTAAGGCGATGCGGGCGGTGTGATTAATATCATGGAGCTCAGCTTTAGCTTTAATCGGGTTTTTATCGATTACTTTGCTCGCTAAATCACTTTTTAGTCCGATTAACGATAACTTTTGACCTAGAGTATCGTGTAAATCCCTAGCGATTCGTTGACGTTCTTGCATGACAAGTAGTTGTGAAATTCGTTTGTTGGCATCTTCCAGTTGACCTTCAAGCTTCTCTTGTTTATTGCGATTGTACGAATTAAAAGGCAATAAAATCACGCCAATAACCCCGATTAGGATAAATGGAAATTGAGAGACAAGTAATTCGTACTGTGTGAAGAACCCAATGCTGACAGAAATCATTGTTGTCACAAGATGTACAACATACATGGTAATGAATCCAGTTTTATTACGAATATTTCCGATAAAAAATGCTAAAAATAAAGAGAAGTAAAGATATCCAAACATAATAATTAACGTAATGCTAATAGCTATTTGAAAGGCAATCCAAACATACATGCGCCATCCATTTGAAAGAAAAGACTGGCGGTACGATAAGAAAAATACCAAAACTAATAACAGACCGAGAAAACTTTCCAATGGAGAATACGATTTAAAAATATAAAACAATGGCAAAATACAAAAGATAATCCAAATATAAATACTGATATAAGGATTTTTAGGGAAAATATGATACCAACTCTGCATAAAAGCCTCCATAATTTTGTAAACGTTTGATGTAATACTAGTATAACAGACAGAAAAACCATTCCATGAGCGGAATGGTTTTTAAGTGAACTTATTTACCTTCCATGCTAGAGCGTTTTGATTGTAGCTGCATTGAAGTTTTTGTACCGTTTAACAAATGCTTGATTTCATTGAAACTCACAAACGTTTTCTTCGTTTCGTCATATAAACGGAAGTGAATCGATTGTAAACTTGTTTTCAATGTAATGGTTGTTGTTTTATGAAGTGGTGGTGTAGATTCATGTGCTTGTTCTAATCGGTAATTTGGGACACGTGGGTTTAAATGATGCACATGGTGATACCCAATGTTTCCAGTTAACCATTGAAGCACTTTTGGTAATTTGTAATAAGAACTGCCATCGATTGCGGCTTTTACATAATCCCATTGATCTTCATCTTCAAAGTACGAATCTTCAAATTGATGTTGAACATAAAATAACCAAATGCCAAGTGAACCAGCAACAATTAAAATAGTGCCTTGGATAATGGCGAAGGCTTCAATGCCAACCAACCAAATCATGAAAGCATATATAGCAACGATAGCAACGTTGATAATGTATGTGTTCATACGCTCTTTTTTACGTGCATCTTTACGGTTAAAACGATTAGATACTAAATATAAGAATAACGGTCCTAAACCGAACATCACTAAAGGATTACGATATAAACGATAAGCAAATCGGCGTCCAGGTGAAGCTTCAATATACTCATCCACCGTCATCACCCAAACATCGCCAGTTCCTCGCTTGTCTAAGTTACTGCTTGTTGCATGGTGGATGGAATGATCACGTTTCCATTTTTCATATGCAAACAATGTCAAAATACCTGTTAGGGTCCCCAAAACGGCATTTGCTTTCTTATTCTTAAAGAAAGACCCATGTGTACAATCATGGAAAATGATAAAGGTACGAATCATAAACCCTGATGCGACAACCGCAAGTGCAACAGATAGGAGTACAGAGATTTCTAAGCTTAAATAGGCTAAATACCATAAAACGAAAAATGGGGGGATTGTGTTAATGATTTGTTTGACACTTGCCGCAGTGTCAGATTTTTCAAATGGCGCCACTAGCTTACGTAATTGCATTGTTTTTTCTTTACTCATAGCGTCCTCCTGATGAAAATAGATTTTGGATTTATGGATGTTAAAACTCGTTACATTAAGAATAGGGATTAGGAGCAGATGATAAAAGTCATAAACGTCAAGCTAGTAGTATGATAAGTGTCATATAGGACATGATGATTAGTTGTGAGAGCCCTTACAATAGTTTTAACATTTATCGAAAATCAATACGAAAAATAAAGGGAAGTAGTGTGTTGGTCGTGCTACTCAAACGTATTTTGAATTCAGTCATACGATGCTTTTATGATACATTTAGAAGAAAGACTGAAAAGGAGAGACCTTACATGACAAAGTTATTAGATGTAAATGAAGTGATAGCATTAATCGAAAAAGAGGCTGACATCATTATCCCTATTGCAAATGGCGAGCCGATTCGATTACTAGATATTTTAGAAGAGCATGCTCATGCTTTGAGTAATGTGAAAATTCATCAAATGTTAGCGTTACATCCACGGAAATATATTTTAGGTGAAATGCCTGGTCAGCTGACACATGTATCTTATTTTTTAAGTGGAGCAACAAGAAAAACTTATCAACAAGCGAAATTAGATTTAGTCCCAAACCATTTTCATGAAGTCCCGCGTATGCTTTCAAAAGTTACTAAAATGTCCATGGTGTTTTCAGTGGCATCTCCAATGGACGAGCACGGCTATTTTTCGCTAGGCACACAAGCGGATTATGTAGCTGAGTTTATTGGAGAAGTGCCGTTTATGTTAGAAGTGAATCCAAATATGCCACGTACATTTGGACAAAATCAAATTCATATTAGTCAAATTGTTGGTTATGTGGAGTATGATAATCCGCTTGCTGAAGAAGTAGTGCCGCGTATTAGTGAAAAAGATATGCGGATTGCCGAAAAAGTTGCTGCAGATATTCAAGATGGAGACACACTTCAAATTGGTATAGGTTCTGTCCCGAATGCTGTAATGAGTTTATTAAAAGACCATCGAAATCTTGGGATACATACAGAAATGTTACCAGACGGAATTGTGGATTTAGTAGAATCAGGAGCAATTAATGGGTCTGAAAAATTTACAAACAAAGGAAAAATCACTGCGACCTTCGCATATGGAACACAGCGATTGTATAACTTTATTCATAACAACCCATCGGTAGAGTTCTTACCAGTTAGTGTAGTCAATGATCCGCGCGAAATTGCGAAAGAAGAAAATATTGTATCCATTAATGCAACAACGGAAGTCGACTTATTTGGTCAGTGTGCATCGGAAACGGTCGGTGGCAAATACTATTCATCTAGTGGCGGCCAAGTAGATTTTGCTAGAGGAGTACGTTTCGCTAAAAATGGAAAAGGCTATATATGTATGCACTCGACTGCGAAGAACGATACGATTTCTAGAATTAAATTGGATTTGACCCCAGGTTCTGTCGTGACGACAGGAAAAAATGATGTAGACAATATCGTCACTGAATATGGAATTGCTCGTTTACACGGTCGGTCAACACGTGATCGGGCAAAACAATTGATTAGCATTGCCCATCCGAAATTTAGAGATGAACTGACTGTACAAGCCATTGCAAGAGGAATTTTAAGTGAATAATATGAAGGTGTCACTAGTAGTCTTTTAAGTACCACCAATCAATCCCAATCAAAAGCATCTCAAATTTAAATGAAAAAGTCGTAAAGTGACGCATCACTTTACGACTTTTTATTTGCAGTTTAATAAAGCTTCCCTTGTCGATATAAAACGGTAGATAAACGAATGACCGAGTGAATATAACAATTTTGACGAAGTGGGAAAGGGTCTCCGAAATATTGAGGCAATATAGTGTCCATTGTATGTTTCATTTTGGTCAGTAATTGATTGTATACTTCTTTTTCCGTGTAGAATTGCGTTTCGCGGCCTTGCAACCATTCCAGGTAAGACACAATTACACCACCTGCATTTGCTAAAATATCCGGAATGATGATGACGCCTTTTTCACTTAGATAATCATCCGCCTCTTGTGTCGTTGGCGCATTTGCACCTTCTACAATAATTTTTGCTTGAACTTCCGTTTTATTTTGGTCATGCAATTGGTTTTCAAGTGCTGCAAGAAATAATACATCAACATCCATCGTTAAAATATCTTCTCGAGATTGAATGGTAGCACTCACACCAATCTCTTTTAACTGTTCTTCAGATGTCGGTAAGTCTCCATTATGTGAAGCTGTGAAATCGACAAGCGACGGAATGTCTAGTCCATCGGCATTAAATAAGGTCACATTTCGATCACTAACAGCTACCACTTTATTCTGTATCGCTTTGCAATGAAATGCTTCCAATGCAGTCACAGACCCTACATTTCCGAATCCTTGAACTGCAACAGATAAAGGTCGATCTATAAAATTTAAGGCTGTTTTGGCAAAAGGATTCGTAGAGGCAGAAAGCGTGTCTTGATTCGTTTTCACGTAATCGTGTAACAAGTAACGGAAAGTGAAGTAAACACCTTTTCCTGTAGCTTCACGTCTACCTAATGATCCGCCGTTTATGACACTCTTCCCTGTAAAACTACCGAGGTAAGGACTTCCTTGGTTAATTTTTTTATATTCAGCCATCATCCAATCCATTTCGCGTTCGCCGGAGCCCACATCGGGAGCGGGAATATCTTTATCAGGGCCTAAAACGTCATTGAAATAGCGCACATATTTTATACAAATTCGTTGCAATTCTTTGTCAGAGAAAGATTTAGGGTCAATGACAATGCCACCCTTCCCTCCACCGAAAGGCACATTATGAAGAGCGTTTTTTAAAGTCATTAGAAACGCTAAGTTTACTACTTCTTCTTCATTAACCGTCTCATGAAAGCGAATGCCACCTTTATAAGGACCTAAAGCGTCATTGTGATGTACACGAAATGAAGGAATGCGAACGACTCTTCCACTTTCTAAGGGAACACGTAAAAATGATTTATGTATCTGATTCGGTGTAGAAAGAATAGAGTTTAACGAAGTGAACGCAGTTTTACGCATATCATCTTTTAAGTCAGGTAAAAACGTGTCATTTTCTAATAGAGCATTCAATGATTGTTGAATAATGGTTCTTGTTTGTTCTTCCATAAATCAGGCACCTCCGGATAATAGTTGTGTACTCTATTTATACCCAAAGCGAC
>JBFGKX010000101.1:0-8464 GCA_041576455.1 Paenisporosarcina sp.
GCTACCCTCATAGAAAATCGAATAAACTATACGACGAGTTACTTGAACATCAAATCATCCCTGAAATAAAACGCAAAAAGAGAAATTGCGCTGTGCAATTTCTCTTTTTGCGTAAACTGAAACTAATTATGTCCCAGCCTCTTCCTTTTTAATTATTCTCTAGTCCGAGTTGGAAAATAAGCGTTTAAGTCGCTAAGATGATGACCTCTACTGGTCAACCGTAGCTAATGTTTAAAACTCCAAGTGTTTTTGAATATATTCCTTTACATTAACAATCGGCATACGTACTTGTTCCATTGAGTCGCGATGACGAACAGTTACTTGACCGTCTTCTACTGAATCAAAGTCATACGTAATACAGAATGGTGTTCCAATTTCATCTTGTCGACGGTAACGTTTTCCAATGGATTGAGATTCGTCATATTCAACCATAAACGATTTACTTAAATCAGCAAATACTTCACTAGCACCCTCAGAAAGCTTTTTCGATAAAGGTAAAATAGCCGCTTTGATTGGAGCTAAAGCAGGGTGGAAGCGTAAAACAGTACGTGTATCGTCGCCTTCTAGTGCTTCTTCTGTATAAGCATCACATAAGAAAGCTAATGTCACTCGGTCAGCACCTAAAGATGGTTCAATACAATAAGGAACGTAACGTTCGTTCGTTACAGGATCGATATAATTAAAGTCTTCACCTGAATGTTCCATATGACGTTTTAAATCAAAGTCTGTACGGTCAGCAATTCCCCATAGTTCACCCCAACCGAATGGGAATTTATATTCTACATCTGTTGTAGCAGAAGCATAATGAGAAAGTTCCTCTTCATCATGATCGCGTAAACGCATGTTTTCTTCATTCAAACCTAAGTTTAACAACCAATTTTTACAATAGTCACGCCAGAATGTAAACCACTCTAAGTCTTCACCAGGTTTACAGAAAAATTCAAGTTCCATTTGTTCAAACTCACGCGTACGGAACGTAAAATTCCCTGGCGTAATTTCATTACGGAAACTCTTCCCAATTTGGGCAATCCCAAACGGCATTTTTTTACGCATTGAACGCTGTACGTTTTTAAAATTAACAAAAATTCCTTGAGCCGTTTCTGGACGTAAATAAATGTCGTTAGAAGACGATTCTGTAACTCCTTGTGAAGTTTTAAACATTAAATTGAACTGACGAATGCCTGTGAATTCTTGTGCACCACAATCTGGACATGTAATTGCATGTTCATTAATCAATTCTTCCATTTTTTCAAAAGGAAGACCATCCACGATCATTTCAATGCCCTTTGATTCAAGTGCATCTTCAATTAATTTGTCTGCGCGATGACGAGCTTTACATTTTTTACAGTCAATCATTGGGTCATTAAAATTCCCAATGTGACCAGAAGCTGCCCAAACTTTAGGGTTCATTAAAATAGCCGCATCTAATCCGACATTGTAAGGAGATTCTTGAACAAATTTGCGCCACCAAGCTTTTTTAACGTTATTTTTTAATTCGATTCCTAACGGGCCATAATCCCAAGTGTTTGCTAACCCGCCATAAATATCAGAGCCAGGAAAAACAAAACCTCTGTGTTTTGCTAAACTAACTACTTTTTCCATAGTGATTGTCATAAAAATCCCTCCAAAATAAAATAGCACTCGTCCCCGGACATTAAATGTCCGGGGACGAGTGCTGAATACCCGCGGTTCCACCCCAGTTGACTGCAAATTGCAATCCACTTTCAAAAACATGACTCCAGGATGCCTTTTCTTGTTCGGTGCAGACTTTCACTATCTCTGCTCGCTTAAGTTGAACAATACTTATTTTCCTATCTTCGCCTATATAATTGACTACATCATAGCACATCATTTTGAAAAGCGCCAGTAACCTCTGGTACTAGATACAGGTTGTTAAATAGTATATAATATTGAGCATACAGTATCACACTTTTTGAGGCGGTGAGCCCGATCGAACTCAACAAACGACAAGAGGACATTTTGAGTATCGTAAAAGAAAATGGTCCAATAACAGGAGAACAAATAGCAGAACGTTTGCATTTAACAAGATCTACACTTCGTCCAGATTTAGCCATTTTAACCATGGCTGGTTTCTTAGATGCGAGACCACGTGTAGGATATTTTTATTCCGGAAAGAAAACTGGTCAGGCTGTTACAGATAGCATGATGAATATGAAAGTAAGAGACTTTCAATCTATTCCCATTGTGGTAGCAGAAGATATGACGGTATACGATGCCATTTGTCATATGTTTTTAGAAGACGTTGGAACGTTGTTTGTTGTCGATAAAAATGCCTATTTAACAGGTGTTTTATCGAGAAAAGATTTACTTCGTACGAGTTTAGGTCAGCAAGATTTAAATAAAATACCTGTGCATATTATCATGACACGAATGCCTAATATTGCATATTGCTTTAAACATGATTCACTAATCCATGCTGCCAAAAAATTAATTGACAAACAAATTGATTCTTTGCCTATTGTTAAGGAACATTCAGATGGATATGAAGTAATTGGTCGTTTGACAAAAACAAATATTACTGGTGCCTTTCTGTCATTAGCGGAAAATCACGATTTATGAGGTGTTGAAAAACTATGAAAAAACTCCATATTTTTATTGTTTCCGATTCAGTTGGGGAAACAGGTGAGTTAGTTGCCAAAGCAGCGGTTAGCCAATTTAGACCGGGTTTGCAAGATACTTCGTTAAAGCGCTTTCCGCACATTGAAACATTGGATCATGTTAAAGAGATTGTGTACTTAGCGAAAATTCAACAAGCAATTATTGTATATACATTAGTTAAAAGACAAATGCGCTCTTCTGTACAAAAAGAATGCGCCATTCATGGTGTAAGATCAATTGACTTAATGGGGCCGCTTATGGATACGTTGAATGAAGATTTAAATGAAATTCCATTTGAAGAACCTGGTCTTGTGCGAAAACTTGATGATGATTATTTTCAAAAGATTGAAGCGATTGAATTTGCAGTCAAGTATGATGATGGAAGAGACCCTCGCGGCCTGCTATTAGCTGATATTGTCTTAGTAGGGGTATCTCGTACTTCTAAGACCCCATTGTCACAGTATTTGGCTCATAAACGCTACAAAGTGGCAAATGTACCGCTTGTCCCGGAAGTAGAGCCTCCGGAGGAATTGTTTAGAGTAGATCCTTCGAGATGTTTTGGACTTGTTATTACACCGGACAAGCTAAATTCCATACGGAAAGAACGGTTAATTGCACTGGGTTTAAATGATGACGCAAGTTATGCAAAACTTGACCGAATAAACCAAGAAATTGTTCATTTCAACAAAATTGTTAAACGCATTGGATGCGATGTCATTGACGTCACAAATCGAGCGGTTGAAGAAACAGCAAATGTAATCCTCAATAAAATTCTCTAAGTGAAAACCATCCCAGTCGGGGAAGGTTTTTTCTTTTGAAAAAAATATTATATAGATTATTTCAATCAAATGTTTTATAATAAAGAATTGTGGTAAAAATATTTAAAAAGTGTTGTTATTTTGCGAGATTTTTATTTTTTTGTCGAAACTTGCAGGATTTTCATCAATTATCTCGAATTCAATATTTAGACTGTAAAGATGGTGATGACAACGTGCAACGTATCCCTGAAGAAATGATTGAACAAATTCGGACAAGTAATGATGTTGTGGATGTCATTAGTGAATATGTGCAGTTGACAAAGCGTGGCCGAAATTGGTTCGGTCTTTGTCCATTTCATGGTGAACAGACTCCATCCTTTTCTGTATCTCAAGACAAACAAATTTTTCATTGTTTTGGGTGTGGAGCAGGAGGAAATGCCATTACATTTGTAATGGATATAGAGAATTATTCTTTTCAAGAAGCTGTTAGTAAATTAGGGTCACGAATTGGAATTGATTTAGATGTTGAACCGGTTTTAGGTGAAATTAAAAACATTCCAAAAGATGAAGCACGTATGAAAGAAGCTCATACATTTGCGATGAATTATTACCATCATTTACTTCTTAATACAGAAGAAGGGGAAAAAGCCCTTCAATATTTACAAGAAAGAGGATTTTCTAGAGAACTTATTGAACAATATAGAATTGGATGGTCACTTCCTAACTGGGATGCCTTAACGACATTACTTGATCGAAAAGGATTCAATCTAACCGAAATGGTTCAAAGTGGACTTCTCATTCAAAAAGAACATAAAAATGAATATTTTGACCGTTTTAGAGAACGCATTATGTTTCCTGTTCGGGATGATACTGGACAAGTGATTGCATTTTCTGGACGAGTTTTAAATACTGAATCGCAAGATGCTAAGTATATGAATAGTCCCGAGTCACCCATTTTTCAAAAGAGCAAAGTATTGTATCATCTGGATGTTGCGCGCCCTATTATTCGCAAAAAACATAAAGTAATTATTATGGAAGGTTTTATGGATGTTATGGCAGCGGCAAAAGCGGGTATCATAAATACTGTAGCAACAATGGGGACATCGTTAACGAAAGACCATATTCATAAATTAAAACGTTTAACTGACTCAGTAATCCTTTGTTACGATGGCGATAATGCAGGAATTGATGCTGCAAAACGTGCAGCGCAACTATTAGTACAAGAAAAATTTAAAACCGAAATAGCCATGTTACCTAATCAGATGGATCCAGATGATTTTATACAACAAAACGGAACTGAGGCTTTTGAAAAACAAATAATGGATCGTCCTCATGCTTACTTAGCTTTTATGATGATGGTCGCAAGACGAAATAAAAACTTTCAATTTGAGAATGACACATTGCAATACGTACAAGAAGTTCTAGAACATTTTGTAGGAAATTCTTCGCCTGTTGAACGAGATTTATACATTCGACAGTTAGCAAATGAAACCAATATTTCCGAAGAAGCAATCTATCAACAGTTTGCAAAAATTGAAGGTAAACTGATCAAGCAAGATTCGAGGCATAAAGCACCTTTAGTTGCTCAAAATGTACCTATAAATCGCAAGCGCGTGCAAGCAATTGACAGGGCAGAGAAATTACTGCTAGCGCATATGTTGCACCAAGTGGAAATTGTCGATCGACTTCATCAAGAACATGGCCTACATGTATTTATCCATGATTCATATGAGGCAATTTTTGTTCGGCTTATAGGTTTTTATGACAAATATCCTCAATCTGATACACATCGTTTTTTAGAAATATTAGAAGACACAGAATTACGAAAATTGGTAATGGAAGCAACGTTAACAGAACGAGATCCTGAACACGCAAGTGAAGAAGTATCCGACTGTTTACGTCAAATCAACAAACATCGTATTGAGCTTCAAATTCAAACAAAGATGCATGAGTCAAAAGAAGCGGAAAAATCGCATGACATGACACGTGCTCTATCAATTGCTAAACAAATAATCGATTTAAAAAAATCTTTATCAGTGATATAAATTGATTGGTTTTAGAAGGAGGAAGACTTATGGCGGACAAGTCTGAACGTACAAAAGAAGTTGAAGTTGAGGTCACATTAGAAGAAGCGAAAAAATCTCTACTCGAATTGGGAAAAAAATCGGGGGAGTTAACTTTTGCAGATATAGCTGAAAAATTAGCCGTATTTGAGTTGGAATCTGATCAAATCGAAGAATTTATCGAACAGCTAGAAGCACAAGGTGTAGAACTTGGTCGTAAAGACGGAGATGAAGAAGACTTAGAAAAGCTAATGAAAAAAGGCCAAGAAGAAGAGACGTTTGATTTAAATGATTTGAGTGTGCCTCCAGGTGTCAAAATTAATGACCCTGTGCGTATGTACCTAAAAGAAATTGGACGTGTAGATTTACTTTCTGCTAACGAAGAGATTGCTCTTGCACAACGAATTGAAATTGGTGATGAAGAAGCGAAAAAACGATTAGCTGAAGCGAACTTACGTCTTGTTGTGAGTATTGCGAAGCGATACGTTGGACGTGGAATGTTGTTCTTAGATTTAATTCAAGAAGGAAATATGGGTCTTATTAAAGCTGTTGAAAAGTTTGATTACCGTAAAGGTTTTAAATTCAGTACGTATGCTACGTGGTGGATTAGACAAGCGATTACTCGTGCCATAGCAGACCAAGCGCGTACAATTCGTATTCCAGTCCACATGGTAGAAACCATTAATAAACTAATTCGAGTACAACGACAGTTGTTACAAGATTTAGGTCGTGAACCTTCTCCTGAAGAAATTGGCGAAGAAATGGAACTGCCAGCAGAAAAAGTTCGTGAAATTCTAAAAATTGCACAAGAGCCAGTTTCACTTGAGACACCAATAGGGGAAGAAGACGATTCGCATTTAGGTGACTTTATCGAAGATTCTGATGCGCAATCACCATCAGACCATGCAGCATACGAACTCTTAAAAGAGCAATTAGAAGATGTGTTAGATACACTAACGGACCGAGAAGAAAATGTGTTACGCTTGCGTTTTGGTTTAGATGATGGCCGAACACGTACACTTGAAGAAGTAGGAAAAGTTTTCGGTGTTACGCGTGAACGTATTCGTCAAATTGAAGCAAAAGCTTTACGTAAATTGCGCCATCCGTCAAGAAGTAAACGACTAAAAGATTTTTTAGAGTAGTCATTAAAAATGGACATCCACTTTGTGGATGTCCATTTTTTTCACTCAATCAATTAAGAGAATAATAGTTGTGAATGTTACAACAATTCCGATATAATAGAAAATGAAAGCGTTTTAAAAACAAAAGGGGTTGAATTTTGTGAATTTTGATTTATCTCAAGAACATCAAATGATTCGTAAAACGATGAAAGAATTTGCGGATAAAGTTGTTGCGCCAGGAGCGATTGAAAGGGATCGTACGAAAGCCTTTCCAAAAGAAATTTTTAAACAGTTAGCCGACATGGGGATGATGGGCTTACCGTTTTCAGAAGATTATGAAGGAGCAGGTGCTGATACCATCAGTTTTGCAATAGTAACGGAAGAATTAAGCCGTGCTTGTGCTTCAACTGGAATCACCTATTCTGCACATATTTCATTGGGAGGAGCACCCCTTAATTTATTTGGAACGGAAGAACAAAAACAAAAATATCTAAAACCAATTTGTACGGGCGAATCTTTTGGGGCATTTGGATTAACAGAACCCAATGCTGGATCTGATGCAGGTGGGACAGAAACACGTGCAATCGAAGATGGCGACGACTATGTGATTAACGGAAGCAAAGTGTATATTACCAATGCTAGTCACGCAAAACATTTAGCGATTACTGCTATTACAGGTGAAGTAAATGGTAAGAAAGAAATTAGCGCCATTATCGTACCAACAGACGCTGAAGGATTTAAAGTCATCGATAACTATGAAAAAATGGGTCTTAATGCATCTAATACAACAGAGCTAGTTTTAGAAAATGTGAGAGTACCTAAAGCTAACTTACTAGGAAAGCGTGGAGACGGTTTCCGTCAGTTCTTGGTGACACTAGATGGCGGACGTATTGGGATTGGCGCGATGGCTGTAGGAATTGCACAAGCAGCTTTTGATAAAGCACTTCGTTATTCAAAAGAGCGCAAACAATTTGGGAAACCATTATCAGATTTTCAAATTACACAATTTAAATTAGCTGATATGGCGATGAAAATAGAATTAGCACGAACAATGGTCCACAAGGCAGCTTGGTTAAAAGATCAAGGCCGTGCCTTTACAAAAGAAGCTTCCATGTGTAAATTGTATGCTTCTGAAATTGCTATGCAAGTTGCCGATCAAGCAGTTCAAATACATGGTGGTTACGGCTACATGAAAGAATATGAAGTAGAACGCTACATGCGTGATGCAAAATTACTTGAAATTGGTGAAGGTACTTCTGAAATTCAACGTATGGTCATTGCTCGACAAATTGGTTGTTAAATTTCATTAATTTGTCGAATTTCTCACAAACTGCGAAAACTTCCGTGTTAAGACTTTTCGTTTTGGATAGAATGCAGTACAATAACAGTGTTGACTGATTCTATTTTAATCAAGATTGAACGAAAAAAGGAGGTTACATAATGCAAAAAAATCCAATAGTTCCTTTCATTCTAATAATGGCATTTGGTATTGGTCTTATTTTCTTCTTATCAATTCAAGGTGTTGATAAAAAGAAAGAAATTGCAGCAGGGCATGAAGAAGGTGCAGGACACGGAGAAGAAGAAGTGGCAGAATTCGATCCAGAAGTTGCCAAAGGAAAGTGTATTTCTTGTCATGGTGGCGATTTTAAAGGTGGGGTAGGTCCAGCACTAGTAGGTACTGCTTTATCTCAAGAAGAAATTACTGAAATCATTGTTAATGGTAAAGGCGGCGGAATGCCGGCTGGTTTACTTCCAGCAGATCAAGCTGAGAAAATGGCTGAATATATTTTAACTTTAAAATAATTTAGATAGGGCTTTACCATAAGTCTCTAAAATAAAACCGCTGGAGAAAAATGATTCATTTTTCTCCAGCGGTTTTTCCTATGTATGCATTTTTAGAACC
>JBFGKX010000102.1:0-8421 GCA_041576455.1 Paenisporosarcina sp.
AGAAAAATCTGTTGATTGGAGTGGAGGCGGCGAAAACATGTGCTCCTGCGGTTACTCGTCGCAAAGGTATTGGTCATTCGACCAATCTCTTTCCTGCGGTTACTCGCTGCAAAGGAAATTAACAGGATCTTGTATACGCTCTTTTTATACCGTATACAGTTATATTCAGTCATTTTATTGTTTGTCTACAGTCTAAAGGAAGAACTCAACATTTGAGTTCTTCCTTTTTCAAATCAAAGGTTTTAATTCAGTGATAGCCATATATTCGTCTTTCAAATATGCTGATGGTAATAATGCTGATTCATTCTTAACATCAGCGGTTCCTTTTTGAGCTTGCCTTATTTGTTCAAAAGTGAGTGGATTTGCAGGTGGCAT
The DNA here is from genome assembly GCA_041576455.1 of Paenisporosarcina sp. Taxonomy (GTDB): domain Bacteria; phylum Bacillota; class Bacilli; order Bacillales_A; family Planococcaceae; genus Paenisporosarcina. The sequence goes on from JBFGKX010000102.1 coordinate 376, forward strand.
TTCATTTTGAGACACTTGCATGCTTCCACTTGCATAAACATTTAAAAAGCTGTTTGCCATCGCTCGATAACCTTCTCCATTTGGATGTACGTCCGAAGGATTAGGTACTTTATCGGTTGCATCGTCCCCAAACGCTTCATTAACTGATACAAAATTTACCCCTGCGTCTAATGCTACGTTTTTTAAAATATCATTTAATTTATTTAATTGTATCGCTGTACCCTTTTTTTGGGAGTCTCGTGCAAATGGATAAGCAAAGTAATACCCCATCACATAAACTTGTGCGTTTGGTGCAATTGCCTTAAGCTCGGCAAGTATTTTCATCATATTTTTGCGAACGGCATTTAAAGAATAATCGACCGGTATTTGTTGAAAAGCCAAGGATCCCGAATTTGCATTTACTTGAATGAGTCGTAACAAATCATTAGCGCCAGCTGAAATCGTAATGATATTTGCACGTTGAAGCGTGAGTTTTGCCTCTTTTGATTGAATACGCTCTAATACATTGGCTGTTGTAAATCCAGGAAAAGCTAAATCTTTTGTGTAAAAGACTAATGATTGATTTCGGGCAATTTCTTGGGCAATCAGATCACTATATCCTGTGTCAATTTCGCGAGAAGGGGTTTGCCCAGCTGCTAGAGAATCTCCTATAGCCACATATGAAATTGGTCCGAAAACTTGAGCACTCGTACGAAGTGGAATCATCAACATAGCTATGATCACCAGCACAATCATTAATTGTCTATTTATCATTTGATCACCTTCTTAAAATGCCCAATTCCCATTTCGGAAAATCGGTTCAATAGTTCCATTTTCACGCTCTCCGTCGATATTCATCTCCGCACTGCCAATCATAAAATCTTCATGTGTCATTGAGGTATTTAAACCCAATGCTTGAAGTTGCGCTTCTTTTAAATCACGAGCTCCTTCAACACAAGTTGGATAAGCTTCTCCAAAGGCTAAATGGTTTGATGCGTTTTCATCAAATAAAGTATTATAAAACAAAATTCCTGATGAAGAAATCGGTGAGTTATGAGGCACTAATGCCAACTCACCTAAATAAGAAGACCCTTCATCATTTTGGATTAATTCTTGTAATAATTCATTTCCTACCTCAGCATTCGCCTTCATAATTTTGCCTTTTTCAAAAGTTAGTGTAAACCTATCAATGATGTTCCCTTGATACACCAAAGGTTTTGTATTTCGCACAAAGCCATTAACTCCAAATTTTAAAGGTGCAGTATATACTTCTTCAGTAGGCATATTTGCAATGAATGCGGTTCTGTTTGGAGTTCTACTAGCACCAGTCATCCAAATGTGATTTTCAGGTAACTCGATTGTTAAATCAGTACCTGGTGCATGATAAATAATTTTTTTAAAACGTTTAGTATTTAATGCTGTTGCACGCTCTTCCAAATTACGGATATGGGTCTTCCATTGTTCAACAGCTGTGCCTTCACCAATTCGTACTGTTTTAAAAATGGCTTCCCACAACGTGTTTAATTGGTCTTCTTTAGGTAGATGTGGAAACACTTTAGCTGCCCACTTTTCAGAAGGAATCGCTACAATAGACCAAGCAATTTTATCAGACATAACAGAAGCTCGGTACTTTTCTAATGCCCGACCAGCAACTTTTTGCTGGCTTGAAATTCGTTTAGCAGGAACTCCTGCTAATAAATCTGGGTCTTCTGCATCAATCCAAAGCAATGACCCTTGTTGATCTATCAAATCGTCTCTTTGCGTTACAACCCATTCTGGAAATACATGCATTTCAGAATCTGGTGCTAAATCATAAAAAGCACGGTTTGTGGGACCATCTGAAAAATTAACATGTACACGTTTCGCTCCAGCTTCATAGGCTTTTTTTACCACTAAACGTGTAAAGTCGAGTGTATCAGTTGTTGTGTTGATCAAAACATATTGACCAGGTTGTACATTGATGCCAACTCGCACTGCCAAATCTGCATATTCAGCTAATTTTTCTTCAAATGTCATTTCTTTTTCCCCCTTTGCAACAATGTTTTAGAGGACCCTTCGATTAATTTGCCTTGATCCCATACTTTTTGAACTGGTTTGGATGGTAATTCTTTCGTCCATTTTTTATAATTTTTTTCATCTTTATAGGTTAAAAGCGATAACACTTCGCCATCTGCACCAGCGCGACCAGTTCTACCTGAACGATGTAAATAAGGTTCAATCGCATGGGGAACATCTACATGTATCACATGCGTTAAGCCTTCAATATCTAATCCACGCGCTGCAATATCAGTCGCAATTAAAATACTGACTTCCCCTTTTCGGAATGATGCTAATGCTTGTTTGCGTTCTTCTTTTTTCATATCTGAATGTAAAGTAACAATTTTTGCTTCACGGAATTTTAATTTTGATTCCTTCATTAATAACTGATCTAAGTTATTAATAAACGCGAGCCCTCGTAAACCTTCTACATACGCTAAACGTCGCAGTAAGTCTGTTTTGTCACGTTCTTCTACTTTGACAAATGAATGGACAACTTTCCCTTGTGCTGGCAATTCTTCATGAGTCACATGAATGCGAATTGGCTCTTTCATCATGCGACTAGCTACTAGTTCGATTTCTTCAGTAATCGTTGCCGAAACAACTACGGTTTGTCGATCATGATTTGCGCCTTCAATAATTGCTTTTACTACACTTCGATGCTCTCTAGCTAATAACTGGTCACCCTCATCTAAGACGATATGTCGGATATCATATAACTTCAGTTTCTTAGATTTAATTAATTCATTTAATCGACCGGGTGTCCCAACAACAATGGTTGGTTTCTTCTTCAATTTTTCAAGTTGACGAGCCATATTTGCCCCACCAATTAATTGCGTAACTGTTACATTCGTATCAGCTGTCCATTCACGTAATACCTCAACAATTTGCATAGATAATTCCTGAGAAGGTGCCACAATGAGAGCTTGTGTTTTTTGTAACGAACCGTCTACTTGATTTAATATTGGCAAGACGTATGCTAAGGTTTTCCCGGATCCCGTTGGCGATTGAGCAACAACGTCTTTACCCTCAAGCATGCTAGGAATTAATTGTGTTTGCACAGGCATTTCAAATTCAAATTTCCATTTATTTTGAAGTTCTGGTTTTAAGTTTTCGATAAATGACATTAGTTATTCCACCTTTATAAATACATGCTTTTAGTGTACCATAAAACGCTATTTTAAGCCTTTTTCACACATGATCAAGTAATATATATTAAAAAAACTCCGTCCTATATAAAGGACAGAGTAGAGCGTCGTTAATCTTTTAATTGATAGCCACATGAAAGGATTGCACTTTCTGCTAACACCATCAAGGAATCGATAAAAGTATGATCAAGATTTAATTCTTTCTTAACAATTGATAATTCAGTACACCCTAAAATCATATAATCACAACCAAGCTCTTCCATTTTTAAGATAATTTGTTCCCACTTTTTTGAATCTACCGGTTGGCCTGCTTTTACGTAATCATAAATAATCGACATAACAAGTTCTTGCGTTTCTTCTTCTGGAACAATCGGTTGAACCCCTTCACGCAGACAGGCTAATTGGTAAACTGAAGCTGTCAGTGTACCTGTTGTTGCAAGAATACCAACTTTTTTTGCACCGATTTTTGCTGCACGTTTTGCAGTTTCATTAATCATATGCAACATTGGTATTCTTGCTCCTTCTTGAATTTCATCATAAAAGGTATGCGCGGTATTACAAGGGACTGCTAACACCTTTGCTCCAATAGATTTCAGTTTAGCAGCATCTGAAATCATCACTGGCACTGGGTTAGCTTTTGATCGATCCAAAATATACGTTGTCCGATCAGGAATGCTCGTATTATTGGTAATGACCATATTTACATGGTCTTGGTCTGTTTTGGCTTTTGTTCGTTTCACAATCATTTCACCAAGCAACATCGTAGCAAGAGGACCGACTCCACCGATGATGCCCAACATTTTCTTTTCCATAACTTATGACAAACCCTTATTATTAAAATATTTTTTATACTTTCGATAATAATTTAAATTATTCAATGTTAGTTTTGCCCAGCGTTTCGGATTGAAATCTTGTTTGTAAAATAAATGATTCGTCACTTTTCCTTCAGCAATTAACTTTCTTGCTTCTTCTTTCAGTTCTTCATTCTGAGCATACTTAAATAATACGCCTTTTGGAATGATCATCCATAAATGCTTATCTTTCGCATACGTTAATGATTGAGGAAGGTCAAGCATGTGGTCATCTGCCACATACTTCATCAAGTTGTGGCCGCTTGCCGTTACATAATAACTACTACGACCATTTCTCAAGTTTATTTCAAACAATTTATACTCTCCATCACGTGCATCATACTTCATATCAAAATTCGCAAAACCGATATAACCAATATCCTCTAAAAATCCTCGTACTTGATCTAACAAAGCTTCATCAAACGTGTTAATGATTGCCGCATAACTTCCGATTCCTTCCGGAGAATGCTCTTCTAAAATCGGATTACCTAAGGACATCAATTTAACTTTTCCATCTTTTCCTACATAGGCATTTAATACTCTCATGTAAGAATCGTCACCTGGGATAAACTCTTGAATGGTTAAATTATCTTGATAAGAAGATTTATAAATGGCATCAATAATTGCATTTTTCTCTACTTCGTCATGTGCTACAAATACTTTTTTCTTTCCTGGGAATGAACATTTCCAGTATTCCACCGAGTTGGAAGCTTTAATAATAATTGGATATTTAAAATCGATAGTAAATGTATCTTTCGTTTCTAACGTACAAAGAGAAGTTTTTGGATATGAAAATCCGTATTGTTCACACATCTTGTAAAAGTTTTCTTTCAAGACAATCCGATCCATCAATTTCTCATCAATATACGGTACTGCAAAATATGGGAGTAATCGCTCTTTATTTTTGATAATTAGTTTTGCATAATCATCCCCACAAGCTAGAAGCAATAAATTTTTTTCTTTATGCTCACTTGCTACATCGATTAGAGCGGAAACAAACACTTCTTGTTCATTTAAACGTGGAATTACTTTAAAGTCTAAAATTTTGCTATCTTGTGTTGCTGATAAATTCATGCGTCCTAATACCAATGGCTTTAAACCATAAGCTTCGTGGAAAGCTCGTGCCATTCCATATGCATTCATATCCGAACCGAGCAATATTGGTAAAAACGAATGTTTTGTTGTCATTATGCATTCAACTCTCTTCTCAAAAACATATTGTGTATTTATATTGTATTGTATCTCATTATTTATCCAACTAATTTACTCTCAGTATCAATATCAAAGTATATCATTTTTAAACAAATAGTTTAAGTGGATCTTTCTCCTAAAGTCTGCACGGAACACACTTGTAAAAAGAGTCAGATTGACAAGAAATTTCTTGTCAATCTGACTCTTTTTCATTCTGCATGGTCCATGTGTTCTTTTAATAATTCATATAGTGATAATTCATATAATTGTTTTCCTTCAATTTTAAATACCCCTTGGTCTACTAAATCATCAATCACAGTCATTTTTTTTCCGTCCATTTTTGTTTCTTTTGGTTGAATCATGATGTTTAACTCCTTACATTTCATCTTCACATCATGTTTACCCCATCTATTAAATCTTAAAACGTCTCTTAATTAATTGGGGTGAAATTTTAAAACTAATATACCCAATTATGGTTCCTAAAGAGTTTAACCATAAATCATCCACGTCACTACTTCGCATTTGAGGAAGTTGCAATATCTCAATCGCCAATGACAATAGAAAACCCATACCAATTGTTCGCCAAGCTCGATTAAACCTTTTCCAAAGTAATGGAAGTAATAGACCAATTGGGATGAAAATAACGATATTTCCAATAAAATTAATGAAAAAAGGTTGCCATAAATCCAAATATTTGATGGCATTATAGGTTTCTGTAAACACACGAAATAGTTCAAGGTTGATGGCTTGATGATGCCCATTACTAAATTGTATTTGTAATCCATTCCAGCGTATTGAAGGTAAAACGGTTTGAGATAATAAGCCCGTTAAGTACATATAGAATATCGTGACCCCAAATTCATGAAACATTGTCGATTGTTTATTAAATCTGACAATTAGAAAGACACGTACAATAATAATAACTGGTAAAATCAACATCATATGAAAGCCCATTGCTTGTATATATCGAAGTATTAATTCCATAAATCACCTTATATCTCTCTTGTCATACACTTATATTAATCGGTTTTACTTTATTTTCATAATAGTTTTAATCACACCAGAACATTTTTTACGTATGTCCCTTGTAATAGATGGATAAACTTAAAAGAGACATTTGTTTTCTTTGAAAATATCGATTTCAAACAGACTACGATGACTAAAAAAGGAGTGGAGTGTTGAAACGCATTGGAAGTACCATCCTGACTTTAATTTTTGCAGCCTATGTAACAAGTCCACTTTGGGAACATAAAGTTAGTGACTATATGGACCTCTCGCTTATAGATGCAATCGATGCACAAGTAGTTAAAGGAATCAAACTTTTGAATGATCAAGCTTATATTGAACATACGATAAATAATCTTTCAAGTACAATCGCAACGATTCCAGCAAAGTTATCGATGAAAGCAAACGAAATTGGGTATGCCCCAGTCACTAAAGTAGAAAAGCCCACTCTTTCCACGCCAACTGTCGGGTTATTTTCAATTCATAATATTCAAATTGGAGACAACATGGATAGCGTAATCGAGGCTCTAGGTCCACCAAAAAGAACATCAATGAATGAATACGGATATGAGTGGAATACCTTTCACACTCATTATCAAAATTTTATGATGGTCTCATTTAATGAATCCAAACGAGTGAATGGCTTATTCACAAATAATGATTTAATTGCCTCATCGCATGGCATTAAGCTAAATAGTTCAAAGTCATTGGTACTTGAAACTTTAGGAGAGCCACTAAAACAAATCCGTAAAGGAAACATCAATTATTTGTTAAGTAATGATGGGGAAATGAATACATTTCTTATTGAAAATGTATATGTAACTGTGTTTTACGACAAACATGAAAACAACTCTGTTTCGGCTATACAAATTCTTTCCAATCAAGTAGAATCACAAAAACCTGGATTATATGGGGAAACGAGTGAAGCATTACGAGAAGGATTTGAATTCCAGTTATTCGATTTAACAAATGCCGCTCGGGTTCATCATGGCGTTCCACCTGTGAAATGGGCATCTGTAATTCGCAAGACCGCATACAAACATAGCCTTGATATGGCTAATCAAAAATACTTCAGTCATACGAATTTAGCTAACCAGTCACCATTTGATCGAATGGATTTGGACGGGATTGATTATTCTATTGCTGGTGAAAACTTGGCTTATGGTCAATCAAGCAGCATTTTCGCACACGAAGGTTTAATGAACTCTATTGGCCATCGTAGGAATTTATTAAAACGGGATTTTTTATTTCTTGGCGTCGGTGTGGCTTTTAATGATGAAAACCAGCCTTATTATACTGAAAACTTTTACACTCCTTAAAATGTAGAAAGAACCTTTATGTAGACGAACATATCCCCATTAAATTGGGGCTGTCCCATAAGCCCCTAAAAAAAACAGACGGAGAAAAAGATTTTCTTTTTCTCCGTCTGTTTTTTTGATTGGTTCGTGAGGGCCCTGAAAGCAGCTGGCGAATGCTGGCTACTTTCAGGAGATTGTGGACCAATGCCACAATCCCGAATTCCGTGTGTACTTTATCGACGCCCCGGAGTAGAAATCGCCGGAACGACCGATTGCCCTTTATATGACCGAACACACTTTCTACGTCAATTTTGCGTTGCGCGTAGATGTGCGTCTTCGTTTCATCTTCAAGGGCTCCTTTGGCCTTCGCTTTCATTTCTTCATAAATGGGATTCCATTGGACTCGCCGGTTGTCTTTTGCTTTGGTGCAGAGGGCTTTTAACGGACAATCCGAACAGTCTTCGCATTCATAGATGTTTAAATTTTGTTCGTAACCGGAGGCATTCTTTTTATTCACGTATTTTTTAAATGCGACAC
>JBFGKX010000103.1:0-8392 GCA_041576455.1 Paenisporosarcina sp.
AAATCCCATATAGTTACTTTGAATGAAGGAAATCATATTTCCTTCATCGTCAGCTGCCGCTAAATACACAGTCCCGCCTTTTGGCAATTCATACGGTTCTGGATGACTCGCTTCATCTCCGATGACACCCGCTCGTTTTTCTGCGTATTCTTCCGAAAGCAAGTGTTCAACACTCACCGGCATTTCTTCTGGTTCCGTAATGAACGCTTGGCCATCCGTGAATGCTAGTTTCATGGCTTCAATTTGTTGATGGAACGTGTCAGCATTTTGCCACGCAGGTTTGTCTAATTGTTTAAAGACGTTTAAAGCCATGAGAGCGACCATCCCTTGGCCATTCGGCGGGATTTCCCACACATCGTATCCACGATAATTCGCCGATACAGGGTCTACCCATTGTGGTTTGTATGTAGCTAAATCTTCTTTTGTTAAGTACCCGTCATGCTTTTTAAAGAATGCGTCGATTTTGTCCGCGATTTCTCCTTCGTAGAAATCACGCGCATTTGTTTCACCAATTGCTCGCAATGTTTTTGCGTGTCCTGGTGATGACCACATTTCGCCAACTTCAGGTGCTCGGCCATCTGGTGCAAACGTTTCAAACCATGACGTAAATTCTTCCGTCGTAAACGTTTCTTTAAACTTCTTATAAGCCGCTTTCCAATACTTCCCGAGAATCGGTGTTAATGGATAGCCTTCTTCTGCATATCGAATTGCTGGTGCAAGTACCTCTTTTAATGGAAGCTTCCCAAATTTCTCTGAAAGTTCAGCCCAAGCAGCTGGTACTCCAGGAACCGTGACAGGCAGCACACCAAATACCGGCATTTTCTCATGCCCTTTTTGACGGATCGCTTCAGCAGAAATCGATTGTGGAGCAGGACCAGAAGCATTGAGCCCATGTAACTTATCCTTTGTCCATACAAGTGCGAACGCATCTCCACCAATTCCGTTTGAAGTTGGTTCAACTACTGTAAGTGCAGCTGCTGTTGCAATCGCTGCATCGATCGCATTGCCACCTTTCTGCAAGATTTCAAGACCAGCCTGCGCTGCAAGTGGTTGTGACGTTGCGACCATGCCTTTCTTCGCGAAGACTGTGTGACGCTTCGCTGGAAATGGGTGGTGTAAGTAATCCATGATGATCCCCCTCAAATTCATTCGTTTCAATAGTAATCATTAAATTTTGGTGCCTGCAAAGTGACAGGCGGCAAAATGACCAGGTTCAATTTCTTGCCACTCGGGTTTATTGACCTTACACATGTCATGTACAATCGGACAACGTGTATGGAATGGACAACCCGTTGGTGGATTTGCCGGATTTGGCAAATCTCCTTGTAAACGAATTCGTTTTGTCGTCGTATGAACGGATGGTCGAGGAATTGCCGATAAAAGCGCTTGTGTATAAGGATGTAAAGGATTGGCAAATAAATCTTTCACCGTTCCTAATTCCACTGTGTTTCCTAGATACATTACGAGCACACGATCACAGAAGTAGCGAACAACCCCTAAATCATGTGAAATGAATAAATAAGATAACTGGTATTTTTCTTGTAACGTCTTTAATAATTTTAACACTTGAGCTTGCACTGACACATCCAGTGCAGATACAGCTTCGTCACATATGACAAATGATGGATTTAATGCGATCGCACGTGCAATGCCAATTCGCTGCCTTTGTCCCCCGCTGAATTCATGTGGATAGCGATCAAAGTGTTCTTCTTTTAGCCCTACTTCTTGGAGTAGACTCACAACACTTTCTCGTTTTTCTTTCGCTGACATGTTGGTATGCATGGTAAACACTTCTTCGAGTGCATGTCCAATACGTTGACGAGGGTTCAAAGAAGCATAGGGATCTTGAAAAATCATTTGCATCTGTTTGACAAATTTCAATTTCTCTTTGCGTTTCAAATCTTGAATTTCTTCGTTTCGAAAATGAATTTTGCCTTCCGTTAACTCTTCAAGACCTAAGATGGCACGACCAAGGGTAGACTTCCCACACCCAGATTCGCCCACTACTCCTAAGCTTTCCCCTTCATATAACTGAAGGGAGACATCTTCAACGGCTTTCACATGTCCTTGAACACGTTTTAAAATACCGCCTTTAATCGGAAAATACTTTTTCACGCCTTTTAATTCGAGGAGTATTTTTTGATCAGATTTGGGTGACAAGGTGACCATCTTTTACCTCCTCTACTTCTTCATGTAACCAACAACTCACGAGATGTCCATCTTCTGTCGAGAATTCTGGCGGTGCAATTTCACGACATTTATCCGTGGCAAATTTGCAGCGAGGATGGAAGCGACATCCTTGAATTTGTTCTTGTAAACTTGGGAGAGAACCCGGAATTGGTTCTAATTCGAAATCAGGGTCGTCAATATTAGGCACTGAATTCAACAAGCCAATCGTATACGGGTGTTTGGGATGATCAAATATTTCAGCTACTGGACCTTCTTCTACTTTTTTCCCCGCATACATGACCATTACGCGATCAGCAACTTCAGCGACGACACCCATATCATGCGTAATCATCATGACGCCCATGTTTAACTTTTCCTTTAACTCGTTAATTAAATCTAAAATTTGCGCTTGAATAGTGACATCTAGAGCAGTCGTCGGTTCATCCGCAATTAGTAACCCGGGATGACAGGCAAGAGCAATTGCAATCATCACTCGCTGCCTCATCCCCCCACTTAGTTCATGTGGATACTGATTCATTCTTTTTTCAGGATACGGAATCCCTACTTGTGTTAACAATTCAATTCCTTGTTTCGTTGCTTCTTTTTTATTTATTTTATGGTGCAGAATCAAAGGCTCACGCAATTGATACCCAACGGTCAATACTGGGTTTAATGCCGTCATGGGTTCTTGAAAAATCATTGAGATTTTGGTGCCACGCATTTTTCTCATTTCTTCATAAGGTAAGTTATGGATTGGTTTTCCAGCATACTTGACTTCCCCGTTTACGATTCGGCCATTGCTAGGAAGCAAACCAATGACGGATAGGGACGTAATGCTTTTCCCACATCCAGATTCACCGACAATACATAGTGTCTCCCCTTTTGCAATGGAAAAGGAGACATCCCGCACAGCTTGGACGTTGCCGTCTGCTGTACGGAATTCAGTTACTAAATGATTCACTTCTAATAATGTCTCCTGCATGATTCACCCTACTCTCCAGTTACGTTTCTCAAATTCCATTTCCCGTTTGGATCTAGTTCGAGGCCTGAGTATTTTTTATCCATCGCCGCTGTCACAATTCCGTGATACATTGCGATTGCTGCATTGTCTTCAATCATAAATTTATTCGCTTTGTCTAAAATGACTGCACGTTCTTTTTGATCAATTGTTGTACGCGATTCAACCACTAACTGGTCAAATTCAGCGTTTTTGTACTGTGCACGGTTTGAATTCCCCGCATTATCGCTATGGAAGTTTGGATACAACATTTCTGAACCATCACCTGTCACGTTAGACCAACTTAAGAACGTAAGATCGTACTCTCCTGACCTTGCAGTATCTAAGAATGTTGCCCATTCTAATGATTCAATTTGTACGTTAAACCCAGCTTCCGTTAATTGTGCTTGTACGATTTCTGCCATTAAAATAAAGTTACTACGATTCGCCGTTAATAATTTAAATGGTTTGTCGCCATAGCCATTTTTCTCTACTAATGCTTTCGCAGCTTCTAAATCATAGGCAGTTCCTGCTTTGTCAGCAGACTCATCAAAACCAAATACTTGAGGTCCAACGATACTGTTACTACGAACGCCTAATCCATTTAATTTTGAAACGAATGCATCTCGGTCAATTGCCGCTGCAACTGCTTGGCGGAACTCAGGGTCTTGGTTTAATTCTCTTGAATGATTAAATGTTAAGTAATAGACAGGCGTCCCGTCTGTTTTTTCAATCTTTATGTTTTCCATGGCTTCTAAACGTGCAAGTTGTTCTGGTGGCAAGTTATCAATGAATTGGACTTCGCCTGCTTGTAGCATAGAGATGGCAGTAGAAACTTCAGGTACTACCTTAAATGCCACATGTTTAAGTGCAGGTGCACCCCCCCAGTATTCTTCATTCGCTTCTAATTCAACTTGATCTCCAGGTGTCCAGCTTACAAATTTGAATGGGCCTGTTCCAACTGGATTTTTCATTAAGTCTTGTGCTTGATCAGCTGTTGGACTTACAATTGATGCATTTGAATGTGAAAGAGCAGCTAAAAAAGGTCCGTATGGATATTTTGTTTTAATTTCAACCGTGTTTTCATCAACAACGGTAATTTCATCTACTGGCTCTAGTAAAGATGCACGTGGTGCTGCTGTCGCAGGATCACGTAATTTATCAAATGTGTATTTTACAGCCTCTGCATTAAATGGTGTCCCATCATGGAACTTGATTCCTTCTCTTAACTTGATAACCCATGTTAATTCATCAATATTTTCGAATGACTCAGCTAATTTCGGTTCAATTTCTTTAGTTTCTGGGTTACGTTGAAACAGTGTATCGTATACATGTTCAATTGCATTTGCTGACATCGAATCATTTGTTAAAATTGGCGACAAACCTACAACATCTGAAGTTGTGGCAAATGTAAATGTTTCATCATTTACAGAACTTTCCCCTTTAGCATCCCCTGCATCTTTAGGTGCTGATGCCGATTCTCCCGAGCACGCCGTTAGTACAAGCATTGCGATTAACATCATTAAATACCAAATTGTTTTTTTCATTATTTTTCCCCCTGCTTCTTTTTTGTGGTGTAGTGTCAAACACCAGCTTGCTAGCCCTTTTAAGGGATTGAACTTGAGTGCTGCTTTTTATTTATTATTGGATATCCATATTTGGATCTAATGCATCTCGTAATCCATCGCCCACTACATTAAAAGCAAAAACCGTTAACATGATGGCGATACCCGGAATAATTGTTAAGTGTGGAGATGTCCACATATAGTTTTGCCCTGTAGCAATCATTGCTCCCCACTCTGGTGTTGGTGGTTGCGCCCCCAACCCTAGATAACTTAGAGAAGCTGTCGATAAGATGGCCGTTGCCATTCGCATTGTTGCAAAGACAATGATGGGTGCAAATGCATTGGGTAAAATATGACGAATCATAATTCGTAAATCCGATGCGCCTAATGACTTCATTGCCATGATGTACTCTTTTTGCTTAATTGACAGGACCGACCCACGCACAATGCGCGCGCATGTGGGAATGGACCAAATACTGATGGCAATGGCTACATTAATCAAGCTCGTCCCCAAAATGGCAATAATGAGCATTGCAAGCAATATCCCTGGGAATGAGAACAATAGATCAACGATTCGCATGATGATGCCATCCAGTTTTTTGTAGTACCCGCCAAGCAACCCAAGCGTGACTCCACCAATCAGGCCGAGCGAAACGGCTGTGATTCCTACTAGCAGTGAAATGCGTGCGCCATAGACAATTCGTGCCCAAACATCTCGGCCATAATTATCTGTCCCCAACCAATGGCCTTCTGAAAACATGGGCAACTCACTTGCTATCAAATTTTGTTTGATGGGATCATGCGTCACAATGAGCGGCGCAAAAATGGCCATTCCAATTTGGAGGAGAATAATAACTAACCCTGCAACTGCCAATTTGTTTTTGACCAATCGTTTAAAAGTTGTGACATAAACTTTCTCTTTTTTCTTCACAATCGGCACTCGTTCATCGGTTGATAAGACTGCATTCGTCATATGAGGTCTCCTTTCATCAGTCGTAGCTAATCCGCGGATCAACAAAGGTGTAAATAATATCTACGATCAAATTCACGACGACAAACAAGGTGGCTACTAACAACACTGACCCTTGCACCATTGGGAAGTCCCTCATTGCTATGGCATCAATCATTAATCTTCCTACACCATTTATGGCGAAAACTTTTTCAGTAATAATTGTTCCACCAAGTAAGAATCCAAAATTTAGCCCAATTACCGTAATGACTGGAATCATGGCATTTTTCAATGTGTGAATCCAAATGACATTGTGTTCTTTTACACCTTTTGCTCTTGCCGTTCTCACATAATCTGCTTTTATGACTTCGAGCATCGAAGATCTTGCCATCCGTGCAATCATTGCTGCAGATCCTGTTCCAAGCGTAATCGCTGGCAGGATTAGTTGTTTAATTCCATCAATCGTATAAAAAGGTTCGGATAACCCACCAACTGGCAGCCATTGAAGATTCACTGCGAACACTAAAATTAAGAGTGTTCCTAACCAAAAATTCGGAATGGATATCCCAGCTAATGCAAACGTTGTGGATGTTACATCCAACCACGAGTTATGTTTTAAGGCAGATATTAATCCAGCAAATAGACCAATGACTACCGCCACAATCATACTGGCAATTGCGAGTTTAAATGTATTCGGAAAACGAATCGCTATAGCATCAGACACAGCCTGTTTCGTTTGATATGAATAGCCAAAATCTCCTTGCATCGCGTGTTTTAAATAGTTTCCATATTGAACGAGGAATGGATCGTTTAAACCAAGATTATCTCGAATGGCTTCTAAGTCCGATTCCGTTGCCGTGGGTCCACCTACCATGGCTGCTGGATCTCCCGGTGCTATGTACATAGATGAGAATACGAGAAACGAAATTCCTAATAATAAAAAAACAAGCTGTATTCCCCTTCGGACAATTAAAGCAACCATTTATTCCCTACCCCCTTACAATTGTTAATCAAATTAAATGTTTTAATTAACAAAAGGTTGTTATTTGTTAATTGTGATTATAGAGCATAGAAAAATAAAAATCTACAAGAATATTCAAAAAAATTTAATTATTTCACTATTTTCTATCTTTTTGATTTTAACTAGTCATTATATTATTACGTTTTGTAATAATATAATGGAATTTATTATCATCATGATATAGATAGTACCTAAATGAATGAAAACGTTTACAATCATTTCGTAGATGGAAATTTCCATATAAAAAGACCTTATACATTTCATAAGAAATGTATAAGGTCTTTTTGAGGTTATAGTTTTAAGCCGCTTCGACTTTTAAAACGTCTTAATAAAATGTGACTCTCCACACGTGTGATTCCATCCAATGCATACAACTCTTCATTAATAAATTTCTCTAAATTGGAGAAATCATCGACTAATACATGCATATGTAGTGTTGAGGGTCCTGTCATTTGGTAACAACTCGCTACACTTGGATTATCTGCGAGCTTTTCAGCCACCTCCACCAGTGAAGACGGCTCACAATCTACTTCGAAAAATCCTGAAACACTTTTCCCGACTTTCTCAGAATTGACGACCACTGTAAAACGCTCAATTACTCCTGCTTCTTGTAATTGATGTACTCTTTCTCGAACAGCTACTCTCGATAAATTAAGTTCTTTTCCGATATCCACATATGATAAGCGTCCATTCGCAATCAATAATTCTAAAATACGTTTATCTGTATCATCTAAGCGCATACGTCACCCACTTTCTACCATTATATTGATAGTATACGAAAAAATAATTCAGATAGGAAGTGAAGTATTATATAATCTTACAACTTGTTTTAAATACACCTAAAAATTTTACATAAAGAAAGAATTCTAGTTAGATTATATATAATTAAAGACCAGCCTCTATAAGAAGCTGGTCTTCCTTAATTATTCGGCTAATCCCATTTCCGTACGTACAACTTCTGCGATGCGCTCTACATAGGCTTCACAATCTTCTTTCGTCGCTGCTTCTACCATTACACGTACCAATGGTTCTGTGCCAGAAGGACGAACTAAGACACGGCCATTTCCAGCCATTTCTTTTTCGACTTCGGCAATGACTGATGCCACTTTAACATTATCCGTTACGCCATGTTTGTCAGTTACGCGAACATTCACTAATTTTTGAGGGAATATCGTCATTTCTGCAGCGAGTTCAGATAACTTCTTGCCAGTAACTTTCATAATGTTAACGAGTTGTAAACCTGTTAATAAGCCATCTCCAGTAGTGTTGTAATCTAAGAATACGATGTGTCCAGATTGTTCTCCACCTAAATTGTAATCGTTATTTTTCATTTCTTCGACTACATAGCGATCGCCTACTGCCGTTTGCACGCTCTTCATGCCAAGCGATTCAAGTGCTTTATAAAAGCCCATGTTACTCATGACTGTTGAAACAACCGTATCATGTTTCAAGCGACCTTCGCTATGCAAATACTTCGCACAAATGTACATGATTTGATCGCCATCCACAATGTGCCCTTTTTCATCTACCGCAATTAAACGATCTCCGTCCCCATCAAATGCAAGCCCTACGTGAGCGCCTTTATCCAAAACAAATTTAGCTAATACTTCAGGATGTGTGGAACCTACACCTTCATTAATATTTAAACCGTTTGGAGATGCACCCATTGTTGAAAGGTCTGCATCTAAGTC
>JBFGKX010000104.1:0-8389 GCA_041576455.1 Paenisporosarcina sp.
GTCATTTCATGAAATTCTTTCTCTATTTAATAAGAAGAATGAAATGTATATTTGCTTATATAAGTTTAATTAATATTTTTATTCACCACTTCACGAATAAATGTAAATATATGAATAACCGCTGTTATTTTACGGAGGATGAACTTAAACGTTGAAATCTGTTTATCTTGGTGAGGGCGACGAAAACAAGTGCTGCTGTGATAACTCGCCGTAAAGCAAATTAACAAGTTCTTCTGTAAGCTATTTTATATACGTATACAGTTATATTCGTTCAATTTACAATCTAAAAGGACTCCCTATGATGGGAGTCCTTTTAGCAACATAATTTAAACGAGTTGTTTTATAATATTTGAGATAAAAACAGCTTCGTTCTTTCGTGTTTAGGATTATCAAATAATTCAGTAGGTGATCCAATTTCAATAATTTCTCCGAAATCAAATAGAACAATACGATCAGCAACTTCTCGAGCAAAGTTCATTTCATGTGTAACGATCAGCATAGTAATTCCCGATCCAGCTAATGTTTTAATAACATCTAATACTTCTTTAATCATTTCAGGATCTAATGCTGATGTTGGTTCATCAAATAGCATGATTTTGGGTTGCATGGCTAATGCTCTAGCAATCGCTACCCTTTGTTGTTGTCCCCCAGAAAGCTGTCCTGGGTATTTATGTGCTTGTTCTGGAATCCCTACGCGCTCTAGAAGCTCCAAGGCAATTTTTTCAGCTTTGGCTTTCGGCCATTTACGAACCCAAATAGGTGCTAACGTAATATTTTTCAAAATAGTCATGTGAGGGAACAAATTGAACGATTGAAATACCATACCAGTTTCTTTACGAATTGCCTCAATGTCCGTTACATCATTGGACAGCGGAATTCCATCAACAGTAATGTCCCCTTTTTGAATTTCTTCTAAGCCGTTTACGGTACGAATAAACGTAGATTTTCCTGATCCAGAAGGTCCTAATATTACAACGACTTCACCTTTTTTAACATTTAATGAGACATCTTTTAATACATGCATATCTCCGAACCATTTATTTATATCCTTACATACGACTATATCTTCTCTTTCTTCAAGAGGTTTTTCTGCGTTAAAGTCTTCAAACATATATGATCCTCCTTAGGATTAAGGTGAGTATTTAAAAAGGAGCATATAGATAAGCTATTGGTTCTTCAAGAAAACCGTTGCTACACCTATTCAGACATATATACCGCCTGACCCACTTCTTAGTTGTTATGAACACTACACCATAGAGTGTAATTAATAGAGCCCGTGTCAGTATTTGCTTAAAATATTTTCATTTTATCTCTTCCCAACACCTAGCGCACTTTCAAGTCTTCTACTCGCATAGGACATCATATTACAGAAAATAAGGAATACAAGAGCTACAAATAAAAATACTTCCATTTGAGTACCGAGAAACTCGGGATTGGAAATGATATTTTTTCCGATTCCTAGAATATCAGTTAACCCTACAATAGCTACTAGAGATGTATCTTTAAATATCCCAATAAATAAACCTACTATGGCTGGAATAACTGCTCGTAAAGCTTGGGGTAAAATGATAAAAGTCATTTTAACTGTAGAATTTAAACCGAGTGCCTCTGCAGCTTCAAATTGACCTCTTGATATAGATTGTAATCCTCCACGAATATTTTCTGCTAAATAAGCTGCAGTAAAGAGAGTGAATCCAACCATCGCTCGAACAACATTATCAATTTCAATATCATTTCCTAGAAATAAAGGGAGCATTAATTGAGCAACAAATAATATTGTAATTAACGGGACTCCACGAATTAATTCAATATAACCAATACTAAACCATCGAATTATTGGTAGTTTGCTTCTTCGTCCTAATGCAAGGAAGATTCCTAATGGGAAAGAAAAAACAATTGCTACTACAGCAATAAGTAGTGTTAGTAAAAATCCACCCCATAAATTTGTCCCTACATGGTCAAAGATACCAAACCCATCTAATAAAAAGATGACTATTGGCAACATAAGAGCCCAGCCAATTAGCGTTACTTTATTCAAAGATGAACGATTTTTCCCTATTACATATGAAATGCCAATGATTATGATATTAACTATTAACCAAATACGAGTTTCTGTCGAAACAAAAGGTAAAAGAAGTATGATGAAGTAAAGACCCGTAATCATCATGGTTAAGTGACCGATTGTTCCCTTCCAGATTCCTGAAGAAAGTCCCATTAAGATTGAAACAATTGTTAAACAAATCCAGACTCTCCATAATTCTTCTAATGGATACTGTCCTACAATAAGCAATTTAAAGTTTGCGGCAATAACATACCATTCTGCTTTAAAAATCACCCATTCAATCGAATTTTTTAGAATTAAGAATGAGATGGTCCCAAATACAATTGTTAGAATTGTATTAATCCAACTACTAAATAGATTTTTCTTTAGCCATTCTACTACACCAATTGATGCTTTTGGTGGAGCTTCAATGGGTGTCCGAAGGTCTTCGCGTTTTAATTCTTCATTATTCATCTCGCTCACCTCTCTACCAGTTGCGAATATTTGTTATAGATATTCATCAATAGTGATGTAAATAAGCTCATTGATAAGTAGGTGAGAATCACAATTGAAATAACTTCAATACTTCTGCCTGTCTGGCTTAATACGGTAATTCCAACTCCTACAAGTTCTTGATAAGCAACAGCTGCTGCTAAACTTGAGTTTTTTATCAAGTTTAAATATTGACTAGTTAGAGGAGGGATAATAATTCGAATGGCTTGAGGTAAGATAACAAGTCTTAAGATCGTAGGACCTTTTAACCCCAGTGCTTTAGCTGCTTCAACTTGTCCTTTCGAAACTGCTAAAATTCCTCCACGCACAATTTCAGCTATGAAAGAGGCTGTGTACATAACAAGTGCAACTAATAGCGCACCAAACCCTGGATTAATCGTATAACCACCGTCGTAACCTCTTCCAGCGAAAGTCGGGAGACTCAATGAAAGTGGCGATTCTAATGTGATTATCCATGCGATTACTAAAGTAGTAATCATCGCACCGATTGCATAGTAGATGGGGTACTTTCTCTTGCCTGTTTCAACTTGTTGTTTGATCCTAATTTTCCATAGGATAAAGCTTAGAACTAATCCTACAACTAGAAAAATTAACCAAATTAACGAAGACGGTGTTACTCCAAACCAAGGAATAACGGTACCTCGGTTACTAAAGAAAAATATTCCAAACGCATTCAGGCTTTTATCAATTGTAGGGAATCCTAAAAAGACTGCATAAAACCAAATGAATATTTGAACTAATAACGGTGTATTTCTGAATATTTCTACATACACAGTTGCTACTACTCTAGCTAACCAGTTCGTAGACAAACGAGAAACCCCGACAATAAAGCCAAGTATTGTAGCTAGAATTATTCCAATAAAGGCCACTTTTATCGTATTTAAAATCCCTACAATAAATGCTCTTCCATATGTATCAGTTGAGGAGAACTCAATTAACTTGTCTCCAATATCGAATGAAGCCATCTTACCTAAGAAGTCGAAACCTAACGTCATACCGATTTGCCTTAAGCTTGCGAGAGCATTAGTGAATAAGAAAACTGCTGCAAGAATAACAATAACGGCAAATATAATTTGAATTAATATAGGAATGATACGCTTGTCTCTCCAAAATGGAGTTGATGTCGAAGATGATTGTTTATTCACGTAAAGTTCACCTCACAGTAAGTTTTACTAACCTATTAAAAGATAATAGGCCTGCCCCTAGTATGAGTAGGTGCGCAGACCTATATCGATTTTATGAAAAATACCTAGTTGTTCTTTTAGTTAGTAATTTAACGGAATGGCGGTGAATACATTAAGCCACCATCTGACCAAAGGTCATTAAGACCACGCTCTAAATCAAACACTGTTTTTGGCCCTAGGTTACGATCGTAGATTTCACCGTAGTTACCAACTGCTTTAATGATTTGAACAACAAAGTCGTTCGATAATCCAAGTTGCTCTCCTAAGTCACCCTCAACACCTAAGAAACGACGAATTTCTGGAACTTCACTATCCATATACGTATCAATGTTACTTTGTGTAATGCCATATTCTTCAGCTTGAATTAGAGCATAAACTGTCCAAGAAACAATATCCGCCCATTGAGAGTCGCCATCTTTAACAGATGGAGCAAGAGGCTCTTTTGACATAACTTCCTCTAAGATAATATGATCATCTGGATTTGATAGAGTAGATCGACGAGATACTAGACCAGAACGGTCAGTCGTATAAGCATCCACACTACCTTGCTCATATGCAGTTACTGCCGCATCTTGACTATCAAAAACAACTGGCTCATATTTAATTCCTAATTTACGCATTTGATCTGCTAAATTCAGTTCAGTTGTCGTACCAGATTCAACTGAAATTCTTGCTCCTTCTAAATCTTTTAAGCTCTTAATGCCACTTGCTTTAGTTACCATCATTCCTTGTCCGTCATAAAACGTTACAGGTGCAAAAGCAAGACCAACAGAAGCGTCTCGAGAAGTCGTGTAAGTTGTATTTCTTGATAACACATCAACTTCACCTGTTTGAACTGCAACAAATCGTTCTTCTGAAGATAATGGTCGGTATTCAACGGCATTTGGATCTCCAAAAAGTGCTGCTGCAATTGCTTTTGTAATATCGATATCCATTCCTTGATAACTACCATCAGAAGCTAAGTAACCAAATCCAGGAATATCAGCATTTACACCACCAACTAATTTTCCACGCTTTTTAATTACATCTAATTGCGATTGTGACTTCGAACCTTTACCTTTATCCTCTGCTTCCCCTTCAGAACATCCAGCTAAAACAATTGAAAAAACGAGTAACATACTGAGTAATGCTAGTAAACTTTTTTTCATATCTTGATCCCAACCCCCTATTTTTATATCTTACAAAAAACTTTAGTAAATATATCACCTCTCCGTGGAGAATCATCAGTAATATATTCCTATTTACTACTATAATGTTTATTCTATTGTTTGACAATCCAAATTATTCTGAAAATTTTATTTTCATTCTCGAAATATCTTTTAATTGCTCGATAATTCGTTTTTTCTCTGTTTTACAAAACTAATAAAAAGCTAGTTAAATTAGGCATTTCAAAGAAAAAGCTTTCATAATATAAATCTTATCTAATACAGTTGCATGACATATTAACTAATTTAATAAGTTTTTGATTAATGGTTTTTCACTATACTTTAATAAGTGCAGCAAGAAATTTATTCTGTCAGCTATATTTATACAATCAAATAATAATTCCTTCTTTAAGCTGTTTCAATTAAACTATTTATTACTAGTAACTCACTTATTCATAATAATTTTTGGGTAATACCATTGCTGATTAAGTAAATGTAGTAACTCGACGTAGAAGATTAGAAGTTAAAATCATTGTGATACCTATATTAGTTTTTATTAAAGAATCCAGCAGCTAAGCGAGCTACTGGATTCTTTTTGCTTTTATCTTTTTAGCGAAATGTTTTCATTTCATTTGAGCAGATCATCAAATTAACTTATTTTCTTCATACAATGAAATAATTTAGTTTTAAATCTATTTCTACCTCTAATACGAACGTAAGCTCTTTCAGAAGAATTTTAACTGTCTTCAATGTCATCTTAAATTAAGTACAGACATTTCCCTTAACTTAAGCAATAAATCTTATTTTTTATTCGTAATACCTTATTTCATACTCAGGCTAAACGATGAATACATTAAAGTGAATATCTTTAAAATTTAGTTGATTTCCACTTTAGCCGCTTTCAATGAAAGGGAGTGATTCACTTGGTACTGTTTGAACATCTATTAACAAAAATAGAGAAAACTCCAGACAAGACCTATTTACAATTTGAAGATGAACGAATTTCATACTTTCAACTGTATAAAAGAATAGGACAAGTCGCTACAGGATTATACGAAATCGGTGTTCGTCATGGAGATAAGGTTTGTTTAATGATGGAAAATTGTCCCGAGTACATAGACACCTGGTTTGCATTGTCTTATTTGAGAGCAGTAACTGTCCCTGTAAATATACATTTAAAGGGACAGGGATTAAAATATATCCTCAATCATTCAGATTGTCATGTCATCGTTCTCGATGATGCTTATTTACCAGCGGTAATTTCCGCTTTAACTGAAATCAAGCGAGAGATTAAACTGGTCGTTCGCACCACATCTACTCTCTCGCCTACAGCAAAGGGCCTGGTCAATGACAGAATGATTTATTTTCATGACTTTAAAAATTCTTTGAGTAATGAATGGATACCTCCAGTACAGACGACTTCGCATATTAACAGTATCTTGTATACCTCTGGAACAACAGGATTGCCAAAAGGTGTCATGCTAAGCGAGCAAGCATTCCTCCAGTCAGCAAAAACGTTTGCAGAGCATATGTGTCAGATAACTGCCAATGATATTTTATTTACTACGTTGCCCCTATTTCATGTAAATGCACAAACAACGACAGTTTTAGGTTCAATTTATTCAAATGCAACAATTGCGCTTAGTCCTAGATTTAGTGCTTCAGGATTTTGGGATGATGTCCGATTCCATGATGCGACGATTTTCAATTCCCTTGGCTCGATGATACCGATTCTCTGTAAACAACCAGAAAAGTCAGATGAAAGAGAACATCGAGTGCGGTTAACTGCTTGTGCTGCTACCCCAAAAGAATTCTGGGGAATTTTCGAAAGACGATTTGGCGTTAAAATCATTGAGGGATATGGATTAACTGAAACAAGTGGTTTTTGTATATCCAATCCAATTGCTACAAGCCGTCCCCCTTCTTTTGGTAAGCCCTTTCCAAATGTAAAAGCCAAAGTTGTGGATGAAACGATGCAAGAAGTTCTGGATCTAACAATAGGTGAAATTGTGATTAAACCTCCCCATTCTTCCATATTAATGGATGGTTATTATAAAATGCCCGACCAGACGTTGAAGACGATAAAAGACGGATGGTTCTATACCGGGGATCGTGGCTACAGAGATTTGGATGGATATTTTTATTTTTCCAACCGAATGAATGAGTGTATTCGAAGGAGAGGTGAAAACATATCATCATGGGAAATCGAACAAGCTGTCAACAATCATCCAAAAGTTTTAGAATCTGCCGCAGTAGGTGTCCCGTCGGAACTTGGTGAAGAAGATGTGAAAATTTATATCGTTTTGATGCAAGGAACGACCGTTTCACCAGTTGAAATACTTGATTGGTGCCAAGAACATATGGCTTATTTCATGGTACCTCGCTATGTAGAGTTTATAGATGAATTTCCTAAAACATCTACGGAACGAATACAAAAATTTAAACTGATAGCTAAAGGAATTGGCGAGTCCTGGGACAGAGAAAATAGTAACTATAAAGTAAACAAAACGAGGCAAATTTAATCACATGATTGACATGATTCATACGGCTAAGTTACACACAAACAACTAAGGGGCTGATGAAAGTTTTCGAAAAATATTTTGATCAATGTAAAGTTGGCGATACGTGGACATCTAATGGACGAACGATTACCGAAACAGACATTGTCTTGTTCTCTGCATTCAGTGGGGATTGGTATATGTTACACAGCAATAAAGAGTACGCAGAGCAGACTCACTTTGGACAAAGGATTGCCCACGGGATGCTAGTACTATCTATTTCAACTGGTCTGATGAATTTCAAGCCAGGAGTTGTGGTGGCACTTTACGGCATGGAAAATGTTCGATTTATTAATCCAACATTCATCGGTGACACGCTACATTTAGAATCAGAATTAATTGAAATACAGAATAAAGATGAATTACGCGGAGTAATAACTGTTAAGCAAGTAGTGAAAAAACAGACTGGTGAAAAAGTTGCCGTATTTCAGATGAAAATGCTAATGAATAAAATGGGGGTTGTACAATGAGGAAAAAAGCATATGTTTATTTAGGAATTTGCCTAGTTCTAATGTTTTCTTTGTTTGGCTGTGCTCAATTGGAAGATAAAAGTTCCACTGATAAAGGATCGGATGAAAAAGAAAAAGTCACCACTGAAGAAGCACCAACCAAAACGTATAAATGGGTAGCCCAGTCTCCTTGGCCTTCAGGAACAACATTGCACTGGATGGCTGAAGAAATTGCTCGAGATATTACAAGAACTTCTGGAGGTCGACTTGAAATTGAAATGCATCCGGCGGGTTCCATTGTAGCTGCTTATGATATTTTAGATGCGGTTGACACAGGAACCTTAGATGCAATTCATAGTTGGGAAGGCTACTGGATTGGACAAAACCAGGCAGCTGGCTTCTTTGCCTCCATGCCTTTAGGAATGAATGAACAACAATATATGACCTGGGTATTGCAAGACGAAGGGAAAGACTTATGGAAAGAAGTATTTGCAGACTA
>JBFGKX010000105.1:0-8216 GCA_041576455.1 Paenisporosarcina sp.
GACACGTAATGACACAATTGAACGCGTATTCGCAGAGGGAAATGAAATGCATGGCATACGTTGGACAACGTTCAGGGCACTTAAAAAATTGTTGATGCAGGCGATGCTTACTTTCGCTGCCGTGAATTAAAAAAAACTTGCCAAATGGACATGGCAAGCCTCAAAACAATATACATATTGACCTCGGAAAGGTCTGCGACAAATAGAAATTTCTTGATATTGAAGTAAAAAGCAAAAAGGTGGTTCGGAATGAGACCATTCCGAACCACCTTTGTCTACAGTCTGTGTTCAAAACAATAAATGATTGAATATAGCAGTATACGATTGAAAAGAGCGCATCACTTCGTATCATTTCAGTAGTAAGATAGTCGGCTATTTCTGAAGACTCCTGCGGAAAAAACGAGACAGGCTAGACCCCACAGGCTCAGCTGTCGTTTCGTCCGCGGAAAGTGAAAGAAATGGCCGAACCTAATTTTTTTCAATAAAATACAAAAACATAATTATACGAATTTTTATACTTTTAATATAAAAAGAAGGCCGTTTTATTCAGCATTTTCAGAAGGTTTTGTTGCATGATTTTCAGACTGCTTAGATAGTTCTAATCGTTCATTCCCCATAAAGTAAACAGCAATGAATGCGATAGCTATTGGAATAAGCGACCAAAAGAAGGTAGAGGAAATCGAGTTCGACATCGCTTGAACGATGACGTCTAGAATATTGGACGGAATGGAAGCTCGTTGTTCTGGCTGGAAAACAGTTTGCAAGTTCTCAATTGTTTTAGAAGCGTTTTGACCAGAACTCTCCAGTTTATTAGTAATTTCATTTGTTAATAATTTGGTTTGTATTGCACCAAAAATCGTAATTCCAAGTGCTAACCCGAGGGAACGGAAAAATGAATTTGTTGAGTTTGCTGAGCCTCGATGACGATAGTCCATTTTGTGGACACTGGCCGAAGGTAATAACGAGAAGGAAAAGCCAACGCCAAATCCGACGGTTACCATATACAAGGTTAATAAATACCTGCTCGTTTCAGGTGATATTGTCGACATCATGGCCATGCCAATTGCGTAGGCAATTACTGAAATTGTCATAATTCGTTGATACGTCATTTTGGATTGCATAATTCCCGCACATGCACTGCCTGCTACAGATCCAAGTAACATGGGCATTAAAATAATGCCTGCATTGGTTGCCGATCCACCATAAACAGACTGTACAAAAATAGGAATAAAAATAGTTAACCCCACAAATGTAGCGCCGTACAAAAAGGCTAATACTTGGGAAGACGCAAATAAGCGATTTTTAAACATCCAAAACGAGATGATGGGTTCACTAGCCTTTGTTTCTGCCCACAAAAAGACAAATAAGAACACAGAAAACGTTCCAAATAGAGCAATACTTTGCCATGAATTCCATGCGATTTCTTGTCCGCCAAGTTGAAGGCCAAACATTAAACTGACAACAGCAATAATTAAGGAAAAGGCACCAAGCCAATCGATTTTTAGTTTTTCATGTTGTTTGGTTTCTTTATAGAATCGTAAAATTAATACTAACGCGGCAAGGCCTATTGGAACATTAATATAAAATACCCAATTCCAACTGAACGTGTCAGTAATAAAAGCGCCAAGTAAAGGACCGAGTACACTGGATGCGCCAAAAACAGCACCTAAAATCCCCGTCATTTTCCCCCGTTTTTCAGGTGGGAATACATCAAAAACAATCGTGAAAGCAATCGGTAATAATGCGCCTCCCCCAACCCCTTGAATTGCGCGGTATATCGCTAATTGAGGGATGGATTGCGCAATCCCACATAAAGCTGAACCGATTAAGAAAATGGTTAATCCAAAAATGAAAAATCGTTTACGGCCATACATGTCAGATAATTTCCCGAATATTGGCATTCCCGCCAGGACGGCAACAGCGTAAGCTGAAGTAATCCACACATAACTTTCAACTCCTCCTAAATCAGCCAAAATTGAACCAAGTGCAGTCGCTACAATTGTATTGTCCATTGCGGCCATCAATATGGCTAATAACAATCCTGCCAAGACGAATCGTAAATTTGTTTTTCCCACCACGTTACCCACACCTCTATTTCTCTATATATCCTCCGAGTTTCTCATTTGAATAGTATAGCAAGAGAGTTCTTGAAAGAACAATTCGATTTCCTCTAGGTAGATGATGCTTTACATTCATAGTGTGAATTAGAATAAACTAGCACCTGGTCATATATTGTGTGAAAAAGATAGAGTTGAACAAAGTCAGACCGAGTTATTATAAATTACATAGGATAAAAAAGGGGAAGGGCTTGTAAAGATCATCTGAACAAAATTCCAACTAAGGCATTGAGCGAAAATTAGAAATAAGATATTGTCAGATTCAGAGAAACAATTGGATGTTGAATTCACCCTCGAAGAATTAGATGAGAAAATAAAAGAAAGGGTAGCCTTTGTATCAAGCGAAATCTAATGCCTACTGGAGGCTAGTCCAGATGTTACACACCCTGAAATTAAAATGCTTGTAGCTAATAAAAATTCCATAGGTCCAGGTGTTGCTATAGAGGAAACCTAAGAATGTATCCATCGAACAAAAACAACAGCTGCACACACTATTGGCTTATATAGGGCAGACTTTATGGAAATTACTATGGGATTTATTCGAATGCCAGCGTTTGATTTCCCATTTGATAATAAGGGGAAATCTAGAAATCATATCGACTATTATTTAATCGAGTCATTCAACAATAATTAGGGGAGTTCGTTCCATTAATGGGAACAGTTGCTTGCTTAAATCAGTGAATAAGTATCCATAAGGAAAGCCAGGATTCGTTCGTAATCAACGTTTCTTGGCTTTTTCCATTGTTAATTATTCAGGGAAAGGGACATCTGAACTTCAATTCCCGAAGGGTCTACCGCAACTACATAGTCATCTTGCTTAAAAGTAGTGATTCCAATTTCTTTTAATTGCTGAACAACGTTTTGTCTAGCCACTTCGTTCGGATACACGAGTGAAAAACTTTTTAATCCTAAGGTTGGTGTGTTTCCATTAAATTCACTCGGATTGCCCCAACTATTGAGTGCAATATGGTGATGATAACCGTTTGTTGAAATAAATAGTGCCTGATTACCAAAGCGGCTAACCACGTTAAATCCTAACCCTTTAATATAAAATGTTTCAGCTTCTTTTAGGTTAGCAACACGCAGATGAATATGGCCCATCACAGTTTCATCTGGCATCCCATGCCAAGTAGTTGCTTGACCACTAGCAATAAGACCTTCGACATCAAGCTGGTCAACGGTCATTTCTACTTCGCCATTAGTCCAATTCCATTTCTTTGGGCTACGGTCATAATATATTTCAATGCCGTTCCCATCGATATCATTTAAATATAGCGCTTCACTTACGAGATGATCTGATGCACCGCTAAACGAATATCCGGATTTTTGTATGTGATTGAATATAGCGCCAAGTTGTTCTTTGGACGGAACTAAAAAAGCCATATGATAAAGTCCAGCTCTATTTGGCAATTGATTTGTAAAATCTTTCGATGCCTCAATTGTTAATATCGCATCGTGTCCATTAACCGTGAATACAACAACAGAAGAGGAATGGCTCATTATACGAAGACCTAAAATATCTTTGTAAAAATTCATAGCTTTTGGTAAATCGGTTACTAGAAGCTGAACATGTTTTGGATAGGTACTGGGATATTGATGAAATGTCATAAATAAAATCCTCTCTATTTGATACTTTTTAATAGTGAATACGTTAATTACAGTTACTCGCTATAAGGTTGCTACTCAAGACAATCCTACTCCTTATTCGTATAAAGTTTGATGCATTAGGCAAAGCTGAAATTAAGAAAAAATCCTTTCAATAAGGAAGGAAGTGGATATATGAAAATATGGAAGAGAAAAAAACGAATTGTTGTGGGAAGTAAGGAAAAATCCGTCAGTCCAGAACAGACAACTTCAAAAGAGTCTGATGTAGAAAAGGAAACAGCAAAAAATCCAAGCCCAGAACAGACACCATTAAAGAAGTCAAACTCAGAAGATGCAACTTCAGATAAGTCGAATTCAGAAGAGGCAATAGCAAAAAAGTCTAGCTCAGAACAGACAACATCAAAGAAACCAAGTCAAAAACAAATTACCTCAAAAGAGCCAAGTTCAGAACATACAACACTAAAGCTGCCAAGTCCTAAACAGGCAACACTTAAACTGCCAAGTCCAACTCGAAAATCTCCAATGCGGTTAACATTAAAAAATATTCCGCTTGAATCTATTAAAAGTGAACTTACAGATATTGATGATGCAATTTTTAAAGAATTTCAAACGAAACAAGGACTTGTAACAATTGTTTACTTTAGTTCTTTAATCGAGTCACTGCTTTTACATAAAACGGTTGTCACC
Source organism: Paenisporosarcina sp. (assembly GCA_041576455.1). Lineage (GTDB taxonomy): Bacteria > Bacillota > Bacilli > Bacillales_A > Planococcaceae > Paenisporosarcina. Next base: position 4,410 of record JBFGKX010000105.1, read on the forward strand.
CCACTGGTAAATGATGCTGAAAAAGCATTTGAAACTTTTGACAATATCGAACAGAGGAATATGCAAGTGATTCTGTCGTCAATTTCAAATGGCGACACTATTCTTTATTATCATGAAAAACAAAAATTTGTAAAAGCTAAAACCTATAGTCCTCCTCAGCGAGCAATTACATCTTCTGAAAATGAATCAACTGTAATTGGACCTCAAGACGCATTTACAGAGTCTTTAGCCACAAATCTATCACTCATTAAAAGAAGAATTCAACAGCCTGGATTGAAAAATAAAGATCAAACCATTGGAAAAGAGACAAATACTAAAATATCAGTTTTGTATATCGACCATATCGTCAACAATGAAAACCTAAAACTAATTAATGAACGGCTAGATAAATTAACTTATGAAGGTTTTTTTGACATTACAATTTTAAAACAGTTAATTGAAGATAATCCATATTCAGTATTTCCCCAATTTCTCTTAACATCAAAACCAGATGCAGCGGTGCAATTTTTATTAGATGGTCGGATTGTCATTGCTATGGAAAACAGTCAAAGTGTCTTAGTTCTTCCAGTTTCATTTTTTGAAATGTTCACGTCTACAGAAGACTTTTACAACAGATGGACGACCACGTCACTTTTACGTACCATCCGATTTTTAGGTTTTTTTATAACCATTATGTTGACGCCGTTATATATTTCGGTTCTGTCGTATCATTCAGGCGTTTTGCCTTTTGAGTTATTAATTATAATTCAAGAATCAAGAAGTAAGGTTCCATTTCCACCTGTGATTGAAGTCCTTTTTATTGAGCTGGTCATCGAAGTATTAAGGGAAGCTGGATCTCGAATGCCGACAAAAATTGGTCAAACCATTGGTATTGTAGGTGGTATTGTTATCGGTACCGCTGCAGTTGAGGCTGGGTTAGTAAGTAACATTCTCATTGTGTTAGTTGCAATTTCTGCACTTCTATCCTTTTCGCTTCCTAACTTTTTAATGAGTAATGCGAGTCGAGTCATCCGATATATTTTCATTTTAGCCGCGGGGTTATTTGGATTGCTTGGTCAATTTATTGCTTTTGCATGGCTCTTTAATCATCTATTAAATTTAACATCACTAGGATCGCCATATATGACGCCAGTGATTCCTAGGGCATGGTCTGATATGTACAACAGCATCATTCGTTTTCCTCTTTCTTTTATTAAAAAGAGATCAAGATTATCTCGATCAAAACAAGTGAAAAAGGCTTCTAAATAGGGGATGGTTTGAAGTGGATGTAAAAAAAAAGAAAGTACTGAATAGTTACCATGTAGTTTTTCTTGTCCAAAACATTATGATTGGAATGGGATTATTATCATTGAATCACACCTTAAGTGCTGTTGGCTATGGCCAATGGTGGTTTCCGCTTTTATTTGGTGTTGTTGCAAATATAACGCTCATTCCGATGATTTGGATTTCTTTACAATATCAAGACGATGATTTGTTTGATATTCACGAAAAGCTACTTGGAAAATGGATAGGAAAACTGATTAATACGTTATTGATTGTTTATGCTGTTATCATTTTTGCAGCTGTTATTCAAAAATACTTAGACCTGATTCAAGTTTCTGTCCTTTCAGATCGAACAATCATGGGTCACTTAATTATATTTTTGTTGCTAGCAATCTTTATTATTAAGGGAGGCATTAAATCGCTAGCCAGATTTTGCATCCTAACTTTTTTCGTAACAGGATGGATGGTCTATTACTTAAAATGGGGGATTGCGGATGGAGAAATTACACATTTATTACCTCTCTTTAACTTCAATAAGTTGGAATTTTTTGATGCCTTTAAAAATGGGTATACGGCAATGGTTGGGTATGAACTAATTATGGTGTATTTCCCTTATATTATTAAGCCGTATAAAGCGTTCAAACATGCTACGATTGGCATTTGGAATACTATCTTTTTTTATATCTCTGTGACCTTTGTAGGGACCATGTATTTCTCGGAATGGCAACTTGAACATTTACTTTTTCCTGTTCTCAAATTGTTTCAAGCTGTGGATCTCTCTTTTATCGAACAAATCGACACATTCGCGCTAACAATTTGGGTGTTTTTAATGTTAACCACAGTTGGTGGTTACTTATGGATGGCGAAAAAAGGAATGGATTCAGTGCGTAATAAAAATAGTCAATTCCATATTTATGTTGCAGCTGTATTGGTTTTTATCGTCATAAATCTTCCATTTCCCATGTTTCTTGCGAAGTTATATGAAACAATTTTCTTAATTAGTTTTGGAGTCATATTGTGGCCAATCCTTTTGATCGCAATTCATTCTGTAAGAAAGATGAAAAAAGGAGTGGTGAGATGAGAATTCTACCCACATTATTGGTGAGCACTTTATGTATATTCCTGAGCGGATGTAGTCAACAAAATGAAAATCCTTCCGTAGAAAATTTGGGAATGATTAGTGTGATGGCATTTGATTACATAGACCAAGATAAAATGAAAATGTCTGTAATTATGCCACAACCTGCCTCCGAAGCAAAAAAGCACACTCAATTGTACACGGTTGAAACAGACTTGATTCAAGCAGGTCTAGTAGATGTATCATCGAAATCAGATAAAACTGCATCTTTAAGGCAGCTGCGTGTCATTTTATTTAGTGAAGAATTTGCAAAAACCGGAAAAATGGTGGAATTAGTGTTGGAATTATATCGAGATACAAATGTAAGGTCAAATATCTATTTGGGTGTAGTAAAAGACTCTGCTGAAGAGTTTCTTATAGCCGAGTATCCAGATAAGCCTAATACTAGTACTTACATCAACAGTGTATTTCAACCAAAACAATATACTTATTTTAGCCCTTTTATTACGCTCCATGACTTTATCTATGATGAAACCAATCCAGTGTTGACAGCAATTGTACCGTACCTGTCATTAAAAGATAATTTAATCCATATTGAGGGAATCGCGGTATTTAAAAATGGCAATATGAGTCATGTGTTCTCCTCGCAAAAAGGGAAGAATATACAAGTATTACGCGGACAAAAAAGACTATCTATTTTAGCGATTACACTTAATCAAGATGCTTCTAAGTCAGAAAAAGTAGTTCTTGAATTTATTAAATCCAAAGTTAAAGTTACATCCAATCATAATTTTGAATCACCCAAAGTTATGATTTCATTAAAATACAAAGGAAAGTTAAGCGAATATAAAGGTGAAAAAAACTTAGAAAATAAAAAAGAGTTGGCTACACTTGAAAAACAAGTCAATAAATTAGTCGAAGAAGAGATTCGTGAATTAATTGAAAAATGTCAGGAATTATCTATAGAACCAATGGGGCTCTTTGAATCTTTTCGAATGCACTATAAAGGAGACTGGACTCCTGAGCAGACCACAGAGTTGATGGCTAAAGCGGTATTTGAAATAGAGGTAGATACAACCATCGCAACTACAGGAATATTAAAATAACATGTATAGAGAAAGTTAATTCACAATTGGTTTCTGTCAGCGAAAAGACTCGTGAGTAAGGTTAAATAGATGAAACTTCATGTGCATTCTTTCGTAGTATTAGGTAATGCTTGAACAAAGGGAGGAAAACAGATGTTTAAAAAGTTAGCCGCTGACGCACTTGGTTTATCTGATATTGGCATTGTAGTACCAAAAACTGATTTTGATAAAACTGAAGCCGATGATTTTGTGATGCATGAATCTGGAGAAGAAATTTTCTTTTTAATTAAAACAAAAGCCGATGAATATTGCTTTACGAATAAAGCGCTTATTCATGTAGATGGAGCAAATGCGGTTAGCAAAAAGCGTACTCTTAAACGA
>JBFGKX010000106.1:0-8208 GCA_041576455.1 Paenisporosarcina sp.
AAAGCGAACGTTTTTGTTACTTCCTGGAACTCTCATAAAGCGTTAGTTTTGTATATATGGTTTCTAAAATTGGCACTGCCAAATGGTGTTCTCTTGCTTTTTCAAGTAAATATCCTTGCAAATGTTCAGCCTCAGTTGGCATCCCTTTTTCCATATCTCTTTGCATAGAGGATTTCATGCCTTCATTCATTTCTTTTATTCGATTTAATTGAATTTCTTCAATGTTATCTTTAATCGGTGCATTAATATTCTTCATCACCAATGAAACTTCATTTATCAATTGCGAAATGCTTTGTTGTCCTGATGCCAAATTTCGAATTGGCCCGATTGGCGATTCCATCAACGATGTAATTCCAGACATGACCGTAATGAACAAATACTTATGCCACATATCTTGCGTAATGTGATCACTTAACACAAAATCAGCTTTTGAATTTTCAAATGCAGACTTTAAGCGTTCAATCCGAGAGGTTCTTTCTCCTGTTCTTTCCCCGTAAACCAGCTGATGGACAGGACTTGTATGAACAATTGTTCCTCTCTCATCAAGCGTTGACTCAATAAAGCACAGACCACCAATGACAACATCTTCATCAAAAGCTTCAATCAGCTCATTTAGATGCGAGATTCCATTTAACAGCGGCAAAATCATGCCCCCATCTGCCAAGTGTTGACGAACATCTTCTATGGCACTTTGTAACTGATAAGACTTTGTTGAAACCATAATGACATCAAATTTTTCATCGCGCTCTCCAGCAAGCAGCAATTTAGGATGGATTGCAAAGTCCCCATGTACACTCTTAACTTTTAATCCTGTTTTTTCTAACTGGTTTTTTCTTTTTTCTCTTACAAGAAAAGTAACGTCTTCCCCTTTTTCAGATAGTCTTCCACCAAAATAACCACCAATCGCACCGGCACCAACCACAAGAATTTTCATTTATAAGAACCTCTTTTCTTTTTATAACTCTCCTATGTAAAAGCAAAATAAACGTAATTCATCCTCAGTATACTACACTATTCAGAAAATTATTTTAATATACAAACTACTTATATATGAGGATAAATTGTAAAGCCATTTACTATTAGAGAAGGGTGCAGAAGGAAAAATTTTTTCCTTTTGCACCCTTTTAGTTCCTCTAATTAATGACTAAGTTTTGGGGGTTTATGTTTCTTCGTGAAACTTTCATAGGCACTCATAAACGAACGGGATCCTAACCAGGATTGATTATGTCAGACTTTCCAATAATGTAATATCCAGAATCTCAAATTTCACATTATTGAACATCAACAGATTTCGACATTTTCACAATTGTAGTTAGTCTTATACTCATGTAGCTTACTTACCTATACCATCAATCCATGTAGTGCACCCAGTAATGTGAAAATAACCAAATGATCGCCAATTGCTATCAAGAATGACTGATTTGTCATCAGTCCAAATAATCTATTTTTCATGTAAACAAGGCTAATCACGAGACCAACCATAAATCCTACAAATAAACCCGCTCCTATACCTTCCGCCCCAGTTGATTGCACAAGTACAGCGATGATAAATGAACTGATAAATGCAATGAGTACAGAAAAGACATACTTCATTGAACCTTCCATTTCATTTTGTTTTTTCGGAGGGAATTTATTTCTACTTAACCTCACAGAGTAATAAACACCGCCATAAACCATGTACAACAAACCACCAATAAGTACGGCCATAACATTTAATTCGTTCCAATCCATTCCCATAAAAAACGCTCCTTTAAAATTCATGATTATTCCTAATTACCATTTTATTGCTTTAATTATCTCACGTTACTGTAGATTACATGCTTAAAATAAATCAACGGTTTTTCGTTTCCTACGAGATAGAACGTTAAAATATCGGATGTGTAATTTTTGTTTTGTACAACCTGGAGCTTCACTCTGTCAACCTGGCGGAGCTTTTTGGCAACCTAGAACGCCATAATGTCAACCTGCAGAACCAATTTGTCAACCTGGTTAATGACAAACAAAAACCGCATGTCCTTTTAATATACTAAGGGACATACGGTTCAATTTTAGTTATTTACATACTAGAACTTCTCTTGAGAAAAACCCTTTCTTTGCAACACATCGATCTGTAATGGTAAATCCAGCTTCTTGAATCATATGATCGATATTTTCAATTGTAACGACGACCAGTTTCTTAGAAAAGTGTCGCGCATCTTTAAGTATTGCAAGTTGATCTTCTGGTGTAGCGTGTGTGTATAGGTTGTATGGCATATCAATAATTGTAGCATCATAGTTTTTAGTTACTTCTGCAATTGGACCAAGATCCACCTCACCCATTAACCCAAAATGCGCTATGTTTTCGCGCGACCCCAATACGACGAGTGGGTTAATATCTCGGCCGACAATATCAATGCCCATTGAAAGGGCTTCAACTAAAACCGTGCCAATCCCGCAACAAGGGTCAATTGCTGTTACGCCAAGTGGATTAGGGACTGCAATATTTGCGACCGCTCGGGCGACACGTGTGCTAAGAGCAGTCGAATATTCGCGTGGCTTTTTCAAATGATGTAACCAGACCGCGTCACTTTTTACATATTTCCCAAAATACCACCGACCACCAAGTGGCACTAAACCAAACGTGACGTCTGGATGATGAACATCCGCTTCACCTCGTATGACCATGCCAATGTCTCGTTCAATATCCCGTTTTTGGTGGTACCCCACTTTTTCAGATAACGGCAAGTCATTGATTTTATTAAAAATGACTTTAAATGTGGTTTCCTCCATATTCAATACTTCAACTTGACGTAAAATGTCTGATAATTGGTCCCCTTCAAACATCACATCGATTCGCTCTTTCATAAATGGACTTCTACTTGGTGGAATCTGAATTGAACTTTTCAGTAATTTGGTAAGTGTATCCTTTCCAAAAAACGAACGCATCTCTAAATGACAAAGAGACTCTTCATCTTCGGTATAGGCATATGTATATATATATTCACCTGTTTGAGTTAGTTTGTTCACGTTATTCCCATCCTTCTTCCACGCTCTCTCATTTTCTATCGAGCTGATCTTTCTTAGTATAACAATCAAAGAATCAGCATGCTCTTAATCCTAAGGCTATTCGGTGTATATTTTTAATTTAATCAAAGCAGCAATTGCTGGCCTTAAAAAATTTTTTTAAAATTAACATAAAAATAAAGTTCCTTTCCCATACTAATAAAGAACGCATATCTTGAAAGGAGACTTGACGATGTCAAAAAACAATCAAATCAATGGCAGTAATGACAAAAATGAGCATAACAAAACAGCTAAAACAGCTAATGCAAAACCTAACAAGAATCGAGAGGAATTTTCTCGTGAGTTAACGGATATAATTAACAGTGTGACGAAACCAAATGAAAACAAACAAAATCCCAAGCGTCAAAAGTAAGCAAATTGAAAAATTGCAGGTAGATTAGTTCGTTCCTTGTACATTAAAAGAAGCAAGTATCTTTAAGGGATATTTGCTTCTTTTTTTATATAGGATAAAGTTTCTTGTTAGTCATGAAATGATTTGATGTGGGATGTGTTTATATAAATAATTTTGCTATTTCCCGTAATCAATTCAACCGCATTATTTTCAGCCGCTTTTACCATTCCGATTTTTTGTGGGTCTTTCCCCAAATCGAAAATGACCATTTTTCCAATAACGCTTTTAAGTTGTTCTTCAAATGTGTCTGCACATGTTGGATCGACAACAAGTTCAGATGAAGCTATTTTGATGTCATAAGGAGTTTGGTCAATATAAGGAATAAGCCATTTGAAATGAACGATCGGGATGTTCAAATTATTGAAAGCAGGTGAATAAAACACAACATAATCCGCTTGAATTTGCCGAATATACCCGTAAACCGTGTGATTTCCTGATAAAGATACTTCAACAAAAATGCCAATTGCATTTGTTAAAATTCCCCTTAACGATATGGAGGTTCCTTTCATTTCTAACTTAGAAGAATCATCAATAGCATATTCCCCATCAATAGACTCTGCCATTTTCACATGATTAATATGCATAACTGATAAATAAACAAACTTCTGACCGTTAAAGACAACGATAATATCAGAACCCACTTCTATGAGTTTACCTGTAATGTGTTTTTTGGAAGTCAATTCAATCTCAACTATTTGTCCTGTATATGGACTAAGGTTATTCATTTTCTCAACTCCTTTTTTTACGAAATAACAAATAGCCACAAATTAAACGAGACTAATGTGACGATTAGTGTTATCGGAATAACCAGTAATGCTACTTTAAAATATTTAAACCAAGTTATTTGGATTCCATTTTTTCTTAAGACAAACATCCACAATAAGGTGGCTAATGTGCCAAGTGGTGATAATAGAGCCCCAATGTCACTTCCAATGATTATAGCGATATAGGCAACTTGCAGTGTTTGAATATCCAATCCCATATCAGTAATGATTAATGTCCCTAACATAACGGATGGTAAATTATTCATCAAATTCGATAAGATGCTGATTAAAAAACCAGTAACCAAACTAGCGTGCACTAAACTTTCCTTCATTGTCCCATCCAATAACTCAATAAAGAAATTCGTGAATCCAGTATTATTTAAAGCATACACAATGACATACATTCCAAAAGCAAAAATTAGAATGTGCCAAGGAGCTTTTTTAATGACATCAAGGATGCCTACTTTCAAACTGATCCACCTGATAAAGATTAATAAGACAGCACCTGCAATCGCAATTAGCTCAATGGATATCCCATAAGCTGGTAAAATAAAATAACTTCCCCTTATGAGCACAACCAGGAAAATACATATTTTAAATAACGGCCAGTTTATCCTCTCGGGAACACGAGCAGCTTCGGACAATGGATGTGCTTGAGCTCCTTGCATTTGTTTTGACACTAAAAGCTCAATTGACGAATGCTGAAAAACAGCAATTTTCGTGGGGATGTCATGTTTAAAGACGAAATAGAGGAGTATGCATAGCGTTGTGATACCAATCATAGAAGGTACAAAGGCAAAATGCGTGTAGGAAATTAAATCTAATCCAACCATTTTTAATCCAATGAGGTTAGCGATATTACTGACACCAATCGGCAAACTAGCTGAAGTGGCAACAAATACGCCCGCAAACAAATAGGGCAGTTTTTGACGAGTTTTTAAATGGAGCATGGAAACAATATGAATAATAATTGGCGTGGTAATTAATATACTGCCATCGTTGTTAAAAAAAATGGTCATTAAAAAGCACAAAAGCATAATGTAGCGAAATAATCTCATGCCAGATCCTTTTGCCTTGTTGACGATATTAATAGCTGCCCAGCGAAAGACACCTATACTCTCCAAGACAATACACATCACGATTGTTGAGATGATCGTAATGGAAGGGCCACTAACAATTTTAAAAATTTCAAGAATATCCTTAAAAGGAACGATACCCGCAATAAAAAGAAGTATTGCCCCGCAAATAGCTGGAATGGCTTCATTTATCCCTTTCGGTCTCCATAAAATAAATATTGTTGTAAGGATAAATATAGAAAAAGTATAGAAGATAAAGTAATTATCCATTTAATTTAACCTCTTTTAAACGGAATTTCATCTTCTTATGGTTATATGGTACGAATCTTACCTCTTTAGGTGGAGTTAAAAGTTGATAAAAGAACATTCCTGAGACCATGAATAAAGAAAAAATAATCATTTCCTCCCTCCTTTCCATTTATATAAGGGTAGGTGAATTTCTCTCTAACGCACATAGAGCTCATTTTATATTGTTTTTTAATCCTTAAATTATTATTTCATTTCTTTCTATTCTTTTTCCCGATATTTGCTACACGTTTTGTTGTCTTTTTTTTCTTAGACTGTTTCTCAGTGGTTTTAACTGAATTAGTTTGCTTTTTTTTTCGATATTGTTGTTGAGCTCTTTTTTTCAATTGTTTATTTCGTCTTCTCATCTGCTGAATTCTTTGCTCTTCATCCGCTTTGTTTGTATCAGCTTCTACTGCTTGAATGATTACATTCAAAGTTTGTTTTTCATTCTTTTTTCCACCGCTAGAAGGCTGTTCAACAGAATTTTGACCTTTTGTTTTTTGTTCAGTTTCTTCTTTTTTATTATCTTCTTGCATTGCTTTGCTTAAATTCACGCTGAAGTTTTTCACATGAAAAGTTGAGATTCTAAACACCTCGTTATTTACCACTAACACAAGGTATTCTTCATTTGATTCTACTAATATACCTTCCATACTCTCGGGACCTTTTCTATTCAGTTTAATCCACGTGTATTTTAGATTTTCTAATAAGCTATTTGTATTTTCTGCCGCAATATGCTCATATATTTTCATAAAATTAGCTTCTTCAAAATTCTGTTCTTCCTCTTGGCTTTCGATTCCCTCAATGTCTTCGTCTTCTTCCTCATTCGAATCTGTTAAGACATTACTAATACTTGTAATATGATGTTCCTTGTAGAAGATTAATCCTTCATTTTCTGTATAAAGAACTATATAGTCCTCTTTTACATCCATTAATTTACCTTCCTTAGATTCTGGACCTTTTCCGTTAATCCTAACTATTTGGTCCTTGCAATCCTTACAAAGTTCATTGAAAGATTTAGCAGTACGTAATTCGGTCGTATCAAACGCTCTTAAAATAGAATTAAATCGTATCTGTGAATTTTCCCTTATGCTTTTAATGTGTGAAGTTTTGTAGTAAATAATATTACCGTCATCTTTTTGCAGACTTAAGTAATCATCATTCACGCTCAGCAAAATGCCCGTGTTTGAATTTGGTCCGCCTCGATAAATTTGAACCGATCTTCCAACTAAGGAAGATAAATACTCATCACTCATACCTTTTCTCCTTTCATTTTTCTCAAAGATTCAAAACGAATAAAAAGCCATATGTGTCCTTAAACATGGCAAAATATTTTGTTAAGTGTATGGTTATGTATATGTCTTCGTTCACATTCATGCATAGGTGTATACACTATATTTACCGATTATGGTTTCTCCTAAATAGAGATATGGACAAAATTTCCGCTAATTTACCAACTTTCCATTAATCTATTAAAAGTTTTTTTGATAAAATCTAATTCCTATTTAATTAGACGGATAAAGTAAACATGAGGAATTTTTTTTTGACAAAAGAACCTGAAATATGAATTCTTCAGAATTTGGTCATATGATTTTAGAAGTATACTCAGAACATGAATCAAAAACTACAACAAGCTAAATCCGGCTGTTAATGCAAACTTTAAGGAAAAGACTTTCGTACATTTCGAGTTGACATGAAAAATTAATTTAATCAAAACCCTTACATGAAAATTCCTTTTCGAGCCATACTTTTCAAGAACAAATACTTTTGAAAGAAGGCGAAGATATGGAAAAAAATAATCAAAATTCTTCAAGTACGAACAAAAATTCACTTGCACAAACGGCAAAAGCAATGAAAGCAACTGCAGCAAAAGCAAGAGAAGAATTTTCACAAGAGTTTACAGAAATGATTAATAAAAACATGAACCAAAAAGGCAAATCATCAAACCAAAACACGAATAAAAAGAAATAAACAAGAGGTTCACCATTGGAGTGACTTATTTGAATCTGAATCGGGATAAAGAAAATATCTTTAAAAACACTCATGATATCGTCAGTTTAAACGGGGTTCAAGTTTGGACAGATAATAAATTTGAGGATGATTTATTAGAGGAAAAACTTCCAGTTGAGTCACTTGGAGAAATAAGACGGCCACATAAAGACCCCCAATAGCAAAACAACCACCTTTTATTTAAAAGGTGGTTGTCAGACTGTAGATAAATTATTTGGAATCTGAGCCCTTTCCTGCGGACGAACGCCTCAATCTCCTCGACCTAAAGGTCTGCGGGGCTTTCGCCATCCGTTTTTCCGCGGGAGTGGCTCAGATTCCTTTCTTTTTTTAAAAAGTATTGCTTGAGGTGACCACAATGCTTTCAAAACAGTATTTCATTCAACGGGATCAAATTGAAATGATTTCTTTAGACCAACTTGTACCTGCGAATCACCTTGTTCGAAAAATTGAGTCTGCTCTTCATTTCTCTTTTATTTATGAATTGGTAGAAGATATGTATTCAGAAGTAGGTCGTCCAAGTATTGATCCTGTTATCTTAATTATACTGGCATTCATTCAATATACCTTTGGTATTCGCTCAATGCGTAAACGATCGAAGAAGTTGATACGAATATGG
>JBFGKX010000107.1:0-8170 GCA_041576455.1 Paenisporosarcina sp.
GGTTAATTGCTAAAATAAGACAAGATAGAAGGGGAGTAAAAAGATTATGAAAATTAAAAAGTGGCTACGGACAAGTACAATTATGGCAACCTTGATGGTCCCTGCAATTTCGGTACATGCAGAAAGTGATATACATAAGTTGAATTTTACGGAACGTTTATACGGCTTTGAAACATTGGATGAAAAGCTTGTCGCAACTTCTACATTAATTCGTTATGATTCAGGTTTACAATTTACATACCCAGATGCTGTTCGTGGAGTTTATGTGACAGGCCACTCAGCAGGCGGATCTCGATTTAAAGATTTATTAAACCTAATGGATACCACAGATTTAAATGCGATGGTGATTGATATCAAAGACGATTTTGGTGATTTAACGTATGTACCGTCAGATGATTCACCTTTAAAGCCATTAAATATTGGGAATTCGTATATGAAAGATCCACATGTCATTTTAAAAGTACTTGAAGAAAAGCAAATCTATCCAATCGCTAGAGTCGTAGTTTTTAAAGATTCTAACCTAGCAAATATGAAGCCAGAACTATCGTTTGTAGATGGGGCAGGGGTATGGAAAAATGGACGCGGAGAATCGTTTGTTAATCCATTTATGAAAGAAGTATGGGATCATAATGTGAAAATTGCAATCGAAGCTGCCAAGATGGGCTTCCAAGAAATTCAGTTCGATTACGTGCGCTTTCCAGAAGGATTTGAAACTCGTGCTGATGTATTGAAATATAACATGGGTGATTATGAAAATACAGATTTAGATGGTGTACAAAAACGTGTGCAAGCTGTTACGGACTTTGTTGCCTATGCGAGAAATCAGCTGAAACCTTATGGCGTAAAAGTTTCAGTAGATATTTTTGGCTATGCAGCAACACTGCCTGAAGCACCTGGTATCGGACAAAACTTTGGGAAAATCTCGGAAAATGTTGATGTTATCTCATCTATGATTTATCCAAGCCACTGGACATCGTATTTTGGTATTCCAAAACCGGATTTAGAACCTTACCGTTTGGTTCAAGAGTATGCGAAAGCAGAAAAGGCGACGTTGGCTAAACTTGAAAAAGCACCAATCTCTAGACCTTGGTTACAGGATTTCACCGCTTCATATTTAGGCACAGGGAACTATAAAAAATACGGAGCTGCCGAAGTTGAAGCTCAAATACGTGCGCTAGACGAAGCAGGAATAAATGAATACTTATTATGGAATGCGGGCAATCGCTATTCACCTGGTGTAGATTATACACCTTAAATAGAAAAATCCTCTTTCTGATCGAAAGAGGAATTCAGACTGTAGGCAAACTCAAAATTAATGAGTTTGTCTACAGTCTTTTTTCATTTGAAATTAACATATGACAAATTATTTGGAATTTGAGCCCTTTCCTGCGGACGACCGCCTCAATCTCCTCGACCTAAAGGTCTGCGGGGCTTTCGGCATCCGTTTTTCCGCGGGAGTGGCTCTGATTCCTTTCCTTTTTTAAAAGTACTGCTTGAGGTGACTATAATGCTTTCAAAACAGTATGCCATTCAACGAGAGTAAATTGAAATGATTACTTTAGAACAACATGTACTTGCGAATCACCTTGTTCACAAAATTGAGTCTGCGCTTGATTCCTCTTTTATATATGAATGGGTAGAAGATATGTATTCGGAAGTAGGTCGACCAAGCATTGAGCCTGTTATTTTAGTTAAATTGGCATTCATTCAATATTCCTTTGGTATTCGCTCAATACGTAAGACGATTGAAGAAGTTGATACGAATGTGGCTTATCGCTGGTTCCTAGGCTACGGTTTCCATGATTAGGTGCCACACTTCTCAACGTTTGGAAGAAACTACTTTATGCGAAACGTAAAGAAACAATTGAACGAGTATTCGCAGATGGAAAAGAAAAGCATGGCATGCGTTGGACAACGTTAAGGGGACTTAAAAAATTGTCGATTCAGGCGATGCTTACTTTCGCTGCCATGAATTTAAAAAAACTAGCCAAATGGACAAGGCAAGTCCCAAAAACAGTATAAATAATGACCATGGAGAGGTCTGCGACGCAGAGAAATAGCTACACATTGAAGAAAAAAGAAAAAGGGGTTCGGAATAAGAGCATTCCGAACCCCTTTTGTCTACAAACTGAAATCCTCTTTCTGATCGAAAAATGATTTTTTATTTATGAAGCTGAAACTTTTAGGTACTTTCAAACGTATTATATATAGGAGAGAAAAAACATGGGTAAGTTGATTATAATCTTAATGAGAGTAAACTTTTTACATCGTGTGTTTATTATAAAAATTTTGTGGGTATTATTTAAGTAAGAACATCAAACAATATGAAGTCAGTTGTAGGAGTTATCACCTATTTAATTTTATTAGTATGTGACTCATGATATAATTACTTGACTTTTTTCCAAATCTACTATATCAAATTTGTTGAAAATGATGTATAATAAAAAATATCACCTATATTAAATTAATTCTAAATTAAAAGTCGTTACAATATACTTGAACTTGTTTACACATTTGAAAGGAAGTGTTCCTATGATGGTTACATTGTTTACTTCTCCTAGCTGTACATCATGTCGAAAAGCGAAAGCATGGTTAGAAGAGCATGACATCCCTTATACTGAGCGTAACATCTTTTCGGAACCGCTAAGTATTAGCGAAATAAAGGAAATTTTACGAATGACTGAAGATGGAACAGATGAAATCATTTCAACTCGGTCTAAGATATTCCAAAAATTAAATGTTGATGTTGAAAATTTACCATTACAACGTTTATATGAATTGATTCAAGAGCATCCAGGACTTTTACGTAGACCAATCATTTTAGATGAAAAACGTTTACAAGTGGGTTATAACGAAGATGAAATTCGTCGTTTTTTACCTCGAAAAGTTCGAGCTTATCAATTACTAGAAGCTCAACGAATGGTCAACTAAATTCGAATAATTAAATGACTGATTGATTCTTCTTCTTTTGTTCGTTAAGAAGAATGGTCAGTCATTTTGCATTTTTAGCTTGATTATCTTTGTCCTCTCTAATACAATGCTAATGAATTGTATTTCTCCAGAGTTCTTGAAGCATATCCTTTTCATTTTCCTCTGGACCGTCATACAATAGGAATAGACACTGTATCGGTAAGCGGCTTGAAGTGTTGCTGACAAAAGGGGAATCCCTTTAAAAGCGATCGAAGGGAGATGTGTAAAATGGATATCGAACGCATTAATGAAAACACTGTCAAATTCTACATTTCATACATCGACATTGAAAAAAGAGGCTTCAGCCGAGATGAAATTTGGTTTAATAGAGATAAAAGTGAAGAACTCTTTTGGGAAATGATGGATGAAATTAATGATGAATCTGACTTTGAAGTAGAAGGTCCGTTATGGATTCAAGTTCATGCAATGGATAAAGGTCTTGAAGTAACAGTAACTCGAGCTCAAGTTAATCGTGATGGAAAGAAAGTAGACTCCCCATTTGAAATGGATGAAAAGAGTCAATATTTCTCTAATATGTCGGAAAGTTCATCAGAGGAACAATCTTTTGATGAATATAATGGTCTTTTTCCTGATTCAACTGAACCTCAAAATGAATTCACCTTTTTTGTGAATGATTTTGAAGATTTAATATCCTTAGCAAAGGCTACTGATTTGCCTTCTTATGTAGAAACGTCTTTATTCGCTTATAAAGAACGTTATTACCTTTATGTCAAAGCAGACGCTGAATTGATGAACGAAGAAGAAGTAGAGAACATGGTCAGCATCCTCTCGGAATATACGGCGAGGTCAAGCGTTACCGTTCACCGTATGAAAGAGTATGGAAAAGAGATTATGGCTGATGAAGTCTTTGAACAAGTTCGAAAATACTTCAATTAAAATTCTCCCTTAACGGGGAGAATTTTTTATTTGCCTTTTTAACAAGAATATTTTTATAATAGGAAAAAGGAGGAATGTTTATCTTAACAGCCTATAAAGATGGTGTAGTATACTTCACCATTACGCGGAATCTATCAAAAGAACAATTACTATTTTTACGAAATACGAGCCAATTTTCTTGTCCCCAATGCGGAAATCCACTTCGCTTAAAAATTGGCAAAGTCGTAACCCCCCATTTTGCACACATCGTTCTCACCGATTGTTTAACTTCATTTTCTGAAAGAGAATCTCCCACACATTTACTTGGAAAACAACAGCTTGCAGAATTCTTTACACGTGTTGGTTATAAGGTTTCAGTTGAAGCTTACTTACCCAAAATTTCACAACGTCCAGACTTATTAGTTTCAAACCTTCATCAAATGATTGCTATTGAATTTCAATGTAGTGTAATCCCAATTGACGATATCTTAAGCAGGAATCAAGGCTATATAAAAGGAAGCATTCAGACCTTATGGATATTGCGCACACCAGTCAATAATCAAATGAGCTATAAAGCTATTAGGTGCTTAAAGTTATCCAAGTTTCTGCAAAGATTTATATCTTCGGATGCTAAATCAGGGGCAACGCTCATTACCTTTGATCCTACAACTGCTTTATTTGTTTACTATAGCCATTTAGTACATATAAGCGGAACAACATTTATTGGGAAAACGGGTGCTTTGCCAATCGATCAACAAACATTTCCTTTTGCTCAATTAAAATCCATCACAGCTGCTGAACTAAAAGAATATTGGACTATTTTTCAACATAATCGGATAAAATTTTTACGATATCGAAGAGTATCGAGTAAATTAGGAACGAAAGATCGGTTTTTAAAGGCTTGCTATGAGCACCAAATAAGCCCAGAACATTTACCTCTTATTATTGGATATCCTATAAAAGGATCAGAAATAATTCAAGACCATTTAGTTGAGTGGCAAATGGCTTTAATCAATGAGCTTTCTAAGAATTTTGTTGAACTCCAATGTATTAGTGAAAATTGGATTGTGAATTTCCTAGCATCAAATTGTAAGCCTATTCATATTCAAAAGGCAACGCAAGTGGTTCGTCATTATTGTAGATTTCTGATGTTAGTGAATTATAATGTTCAACAATCAATCTCACAACAAATATTTAGTGAATCTAAATTACTTAGTTTCTTTGTGAATGAAATGGTTGCAAAACGTTGTGAATATTGAGAAAATATAATCGACATTCGATAATTACAAAATCGATTTTAGGGGGAACGTTAATTGACATCAGATACTAAAAATAATGTTTTAGCGCGCAATGAATTACCAACAGAATTAACTTGGAAGCTTGAAGATATTTTTTTAAGTGATGATGCTTGGGAAGTTGAATATAGACAGGTAAGTGAGTTGGCTGAAAAGGCAGCTTCTTATAAAGGAACTCTCGGAAACGGGGCAGACGCTTTATATGAAGCATTTACTTACCAGGATGCATTGTTAGAGCGTGTATATCGCTTATACACTTATTCTCATATGCGTTATGATCAAGATACAACAAATAGTCATTATCAGGCCATGGATGGTCGAATGAAAAAGTTGCTTACAAAAATTTCAACTGGGTTATCATTCATGACACCAGAAATTTTAGCTTTAGAAGAAGATAAAGTGACGAGCTACTTAAGTGAACATGATGGATTGCAACTATATGCGCAAGTTTTAAAAGAAATTAATGAAATGCGACCTCACGTACTTCCAGCTGAACAAGAAGCATTACTAGCACAATTTTCTCAGGTAACGAATGCGTCTTCTGAAACATTCAGTATGCTAAATAATGCAGATTTACAATTCCCATCTATTAAAAATGAAAACGGTGAAGAGCTTGAACTAACTCAAGGACGTTATGTACGCTTTTTAGAAAGTGATGATCGTCAAGTCCGTGAAGATGCATTTCGAGCGATGTACGGCACATATGGAAAGTTCCGTAATACTTTTGCCACAACATTATCTGGAAATGTAAAACGAGATAATGTCAATGCTCTGGTGCGCAATTATACTTCTGCTCGTGATGCAGCTATGTCAGAAAATCATATTCCTGAAAAAGTTTATGATAATTTAATAAACACCGTGCATAACAACTTACACTTATTACAACGTTATGTGTCATTACGTAAAAAAGTATTAGGTGTTGAGGAATTACACATGTGGGATCTTTACACACCGCTTGTGAAAGAAACTAAAATGGAAATTCCATATGAAAATGCGAAAGACATTATGCTTAAGAGCTTTGCGCCACTAGGAGAAGAATACGTATCGATTGCGAAAAAAGGATTGGAAGATCGATGGGTTGATGTTCTTGAAAATAAAGGGAAGCGATCTGGAGCCTATTCTTCAGGGGCTTATGGAACGAATCCCTACATCTTAATGAACTGGCAAAACAATGTTAATAATTTATTCACACTTGCACATGAGTTTGGACATAGTTTACACAGTTATTATTCACGCAAATCACAGCCCTTTGTTTATGGGAACTATTCAATTTTTGTTGCTGAAGTAGCATCAACTTGTAACGAAGCCTTATTAAATGAATACATGTTAAAAACAATTGATGATGAGCAGAAACGAATCTACCTATTAAATTATTGGTTAGAAGGCTTCCGTGGAACCGTATTCCGTCAAACGATGTTCGCAGAGTTTGAACATTTGATTCATCAAATGGATCAAGATGGAGAAGCTTTAACCGCAGATAAATTAACTGAAGTTTATTATGACTTGAATAAAAAATATTTTGGGGATGACCTAGTTGTCGATGAAGAAATTGGTCTTGAATGGGCTAGAATTCCTCATTTCTACTACAATTATTATGTGTACCAATATGCTACAGGATATAGTGCTGCAGTTGCGTTAAGTAATCAAATTTTATCTGAAGGTCAACCAGCCGTGGATCGTTACATTAATAAATTTCTTAAAGCAGGATGTTCAGATACCCCAATTGAGGTGTTGAAAAAAGCAGGTGTTGATATGACGTCAGCTGATCCAATTGAGGAAGCATGTAAAGTTTTCGAGCAAAAATTAACCGAGTTAGAAAGTTTATTATTAAAATAGAAAACGAAACCTCCACTTAATGAAAAGTGGAGGTTTTAATTTATAAATAAACATAACATGCAAGGATAGAACTATATTCGGTGGAAAAGTGCGTATTCCTGAACATGTTCATTTCGTTGAAGTGAACGCATTTCGCGGTCACGTCCTCGGTCTCTTCTTCCCTAAAGTCGTTGTTTTTATTTGTACACCGATTCGCAAGCATCGATGGCTGCGCTACCTTCTGCTTCACCCACCATCCCTCCATAAAACATATTTTGCTTTAGTTCGCGGTTCTCTTCTTGTGTTGTGGGGAGTAAGTTGAATAGCTAATTCTGAAGAATCCTGCGGAAAAATGAGATCAGCGAAAGATAACACCACCCCTCATATTTTCGAGAGATTAAGATGCTAATAATAATTAATTTTATATTAATATAGTATATACACTAATATTAACAATATATTACAATCGTTGAAAACGCTTACTCTATGGCGATTTTGTGAATTGGAAGTTGAAATGTTGATTTATTTGTTATGTCATGATATCGTTTGTAATGTGAAATAAATCACATACGAACATACACCCCTTTGTTTGAACGTGAACATTTCTCCCATCCCCTTTGTGAAAAGAACCGCCTATCCAGAAATGGATTAGGCGGTTCTTTGTTTTATCATTTAATTTGTTCGAAATTTTCATTCACAATAAATTGTAGAGTTTGAAATCGAAATTGACCGAAAAGATTTCTTCAAAGTGGAACATTGGACTTGTCTTGAGCATAAGTTTTGAGTCTCCATTGATTCGTATTATCTGAAGAGATTCGTTCCAATTGCTGCAGTAACGTTCGTTTCTTCAATTCACGTTCTGCAGCATAGGGAGTAACCCCATAAATAGATGCAACTTCTTTCGTAGACAAGGTATTGTATCGCAAAAATAATTCATCGAGAGTAGGTGGGTTTTGTCGATCTAATTCGATATCCATCATTTCACCTAAAATCTTCTCATATACTTCATATTCATAAATCCCGCTAACTTTAAGTCCTTCATCCTCAATGTGTTCATTGAAAAAAACAAGACAAGGAAATTCAGTCACTTCCATTTCTCGACTAATATATAAGTCACATTGGAAAGCGCGTGTAGCTTCCTTCGATTCGATATCTAATTTGAACTCTTCTACGTCTAGTTGCGCTAGTTCAGCAATGGACACTAAATTTGAGAA
>JBFGKX010000108.1:0-8112 GCA_041576455.1 Paenisporosarcina sp.
TCGATTACTAACATGATTGCGCTAATGACCAATAGGAAAAGTCCAACTAAAAACACGGAATCTATCCATGTGTCGATGTTCCAAGATGGATGAAGTAGTAAGGATAATAAAAGAGAAGAGAAAACGGATATTCCAAGGAGTGTCATTTTAAATTTCATAGGATGTCGTTCCTTTCTTCATATTCTTAAAGATTACCATAGTGAAATACTGAATAGGCTTTTTTATTGTTGTTTGACCAATGTGAAAAAAGAATGATAAATAAAGATTTTTAAAGGGGATAAAAAGATGACGAGAATGAAAAAAACATCAGCATTCATATTTACTTTAGTATTCGCTCTAATCCTGTCCGGTTGTAATTTTAGTTCTTCTGAAACCACCAATGAAGAGAATGGCAAAGGAAGCAGTCAAGTTTTAAATGTGACAGAGCCAGCAGATATTTCTTCAATCGATTCAACAAAATCACACGATGGCATTTCTTTTACAGTACTCAATAACGTTAATGAAGGATTGTATCGTCAAGATGAGAATAATCTACCAATCAAAGCATTAGCGACTGAGCATAAAGAAAGCGCAGACAATGTCGTTCACACATTCACATTACGCGATTCGAAATGGAGTAATGGAGAACCCGTTACTGCTCAAGATTTTGAATATGCGTGGAAACGCGTCATGAAAGATAACAGTCCTTACGCATTCATGTTCGTAACGGCAGGCATCAAAAATGCAGAATCAATCTTGAATGAAGAAAAAGATGCAGAAGAGCTTGGCATCAAGGCGCTTGATGAAAAAACACTGGAAGTAACATTAGAAGCAGCAAATCCATTGTTCCAAACATTATTGACATTCCCAACATTCTTGCCTCAAAATCAAAAATTTGTGGAAGAACAAGGCGATAAATATGCTCTTGAATACGACGCGCTTTTATTTAATGGTCCATACAAACTTGTTGAATGGACACATGAACAAGGATGGAAATATGAAAAGAATGAAACTTACTGGGATGCAGATGCTGTGAAGTTAGACAAAATTAACGTATACGTCGTAAAAGATCCATCAACTGGCACGAACTTATATGAAACAAACAAAGTGGATCGCGTTGAATTGAGTTCGGCATTAGTCGATCAATATAAAAATGATGAAAACTTTAAAACGATACTTGAATCAGGTTTGATTTTCCTTCGTTTTAATCAAAATCATCCGGTTTTATCAAACAAAGATGTTCGTCGAGCAATTAATATGGCAATCGATAAAAAAAGTTTGACGGACGTGATTTTAAAAGATGGTTCTACTCCTTTAAATGGTGTAGTTCCTGCTGGCTTCTATAAATCGCCGGACAACAAAGATTTCCGTGAGTTAAACGGAGACTTCAACACAGGAACAGTAGAAGAAGCTCAAGCGTTATGGGAAAAAGGCTTAAAAGAAACGGGTCAAACTGAATTAACAGTATCCATCAACATTGCTGATTCAGATGACCATAAAAAAGTTGCGGAATACATTCAAGCACAACTAGAAGATAATCTTCCAGGGTTAAAACTAGAAATTAAAGCAGTGCCTTTTGCGCAACGTCTTGAAATTGAAAAAGCAATTGAATATGATATTTCATTGTCTTCATGGGGCCCTGACTATAGTGACCCAATGACATACTTGGATATGTGGTTAAAAGGTGGATCTGCAAACCGCATGGATTATTATAATCCGAAATTAGATGCGTTAGTGGCAGATGCAAGACAAGAAACAGATCTTTCAAAACGTTACCAAATGCTTTTAGATATTGAAAAAATCTTATTAGAAGAGGATGCAGCGATTGCACCACTTTATCAATCAGGGGAATCTATCCTGATTCGCAATAAAATTAAGGGTGTTCTCGTGCATCCAACAGGTGCGGAATTTACGTACAAGTGGGCTTACATCGAAGAATAGTCTGAAGGTTATGCTGCTATAAGTGCGAGGGGGATAGCCGATTTTTGGCACCCTCGTTTTTTTACATCTAAGAGTTTAAGCAGTTTACAGATAAGGGGTGTTCGTATGAAAAGATACCTTGTACAGCGAATCGGATATATGTTAGTTACACTTTTTGTCATCATTACGATTACTTTTTTTCTCATGCAGTTGCTTCCTGGGACCCCTTTTACAAATCCAGAAAAATTAACAGATCAACAATTAGCCATCTTAAATGCAAAATACGGTCTAGACCAACCAGTAGGCATTCAATACATACGGTACCTTGGGAATTTAGTACAAGGTGATTTAGGCTACTCGTTTCAACATGCAGGTAGAACGGTATCGAGCATGATTAGTGACCGAATAGGTCCATCAGCATTTATTGGCCTGCAAGCACTCATTATAGGAACCATTATTGGGTTAATCCTTGGCATCGTGTCAGCTTTAAAACATAACTCTATTTTTGACTATGGTTCAGTAACGCTTGCTGTTTTAGGGATGTCGATACCATCTTTCGTTTTTGCAGCGCTACTTCAATATTATGTAGGCGTGAAGTTGGAGTGGTTGCCTGTCGCTTTATGGGAAGGGTATTCCAGTACGATTTTACCGTCCATTGCTTTATCTGTAACCGTGACAGCAACTGTTGCCAGGTTTATACGTAGTGAGATGCTTGAAGTGCTAGGTCAAGATTATGTCATTACGGCTAGAGCAAAAGGGATGAACGAACAGCAAGTCATCGTTAAGCATGTGATTCGAAATGCGCTTATCCCTGTGGTTACCATGTTAGGACCACTTGCAGTTGCAATTATGACTGGCACATTAGTCATTGAGAAAATATTTGCAGTTCCGGGTCTAGGTGAACAATTTACATTATCTATCCTTGTGCTAGATTATAGCGTTATTATGGGGATTTCGATTTTTTATAGCGCACTCTTTATTTTTGTCGTGTTCGTCGTCGATATTATTTATGGATTCTTAGATCCCCGCATTACGTATAAGGGGGAATCAGCATGAAAAAATCAACGAACACGTCCTTAATGAATAAAGAAGTTCAAACGCAAAATTTATACATCCCAGAGGAAATTACAGCAGATTTATTTGAAAAAGCGCCGCTCGATGTGTATAAGAGTGAAGAAATTGGAACCCCACCGGTATCTTTTTGGAAGGAAGCTTTTCTGCGATTGGCCAAAAATAAAGGAGCGATGATTTCACTCTTTTTACTGTTAGCGCTAATCGTGGTGGCGATAATTGGGCCTAGCATGAACGAATTTACGTATAGAGAACAAACGATAGAACACTCCAATTTGCCACCGAAAGTACAAGGCTTAGAGTGGCTAGGTTTTGATGGAGTTGATTCAAATGGCGTTAATCAATATGCAGAGCAGAATATCGATACAAACTATTGGTTTGGCACAGATGAATTTGGACGTGATTTATGGACCCGTGTTTGGAAAGGGACGCAGATTTCACTGTTCATTGCGTTAGTTGCGGCTTTGCTCGATTTAATCATTGGTGTCGTGTACGGGGGGATTTCCTCGTTTTATGGCGGGCGCGTCGATAACATTATGCAACGTATTATCGAAGTCCTGATGGGGATCCCAAACTTAATTGTCATTATCCTGTTTATTCTCATCTTAGAGCCTGGTGTACGGTCCATTATTTTAGCGATGATAATTACCGGATGGGTAGGAATGGCGCGAGTTGTACGCGGGCAAGTGTTGCAACTAAAAGGACAAGAGTTTGTGTTGGCTTCTAGAACTCTAGGGGCTTCAAACTCACGTCTTATATGGAAGCACTTATTGCCAAATGTAATGGGTCCTATCATCGTGACAGTCATGTTTACAATTCCCACGGCCATCTTTTTTGAAGCATTTTTAAGTTTCATTGGCCTCGGTTTACAGGCTCCTCTCGCATCTTTAGGTGTGTTAATTGAAGATGGGTATAAGTCGATGCGATATTTTTCATACAAATTAATCTATCCTGCAGTAGTCATTAGCACAATTATGATTTGCTTTAATTTACTTGCAGACGGTTTAAGAGATGCGCTAGATCCGAAGATGAGAAAATAGGGGAGGGTCCAACATGAAGAGAAAAATACTGAGTGTCGAAAACATGCATGTGTCATTCAAGACCCAAACCGGGAAAGTGACAGCCGTACGGGGGGTTACCTTTGAATTAAAGAAAGGGGAGACTCTCGCAATCGTTGGTGAATCAGGATCAGGGAAATCTGTTACAGCGAAATCAATTATGCGCTTATTGCCAAAACATAATACTGAAATCTCCCAAGGGGATATTGTGTATGAAGATCAAAGTATATTAAATCTTTCACTTAAAGACATGCAAGAAATACGTGGTTCTGAAATTTCTATGGTGTTTCAAGATCCAATGACCTCGTTAAACCCAACCATGAAAATTGGGAAACAAATTATGGAGGGTTTACAAAAGCATCAAAAACTATCGAAAGCACAAGCCCGTGAACGAGCACTTGAAATGTTGAACTTAGTAGGGATTCCAAAAGCTGAGTCAAGGTTAGAAGATTATCCACATCAATTTTCCGGAGGGATGAGACAGCGTGTTGTTATTGCAATGGCACTTGCCTGTAACCCGAAAATATTAATTGCAGATGAGCCTACAACAGCGCTCGATGTGACGATTCAGGCGCAGATTTTAGATTTAATGAAAGACTTACAACGAAAAATGGACACGTCCATTATTTTAATCACACATGATTTAGGCGTAGTCGCCAATATGGCAGATCGAGTAGCCGTCATGTACGCTGGGAAAATTGTGGAGCAAGGGACACTTGATGAAATTTTCTATCACCCCCAACATCCATATACGTTAGGTTTATTAAAATCGATGCCTAAGTTGACGGAAGATCGCTCCGTTCCCTTAGTTCCCATCTTGGGGTCACCTCCCGACTTGGCTACACTTGGAGAAGGGTGTGCATTTGCTGCGAGATGTCCGCATACGATGAAAGTCTGTCATCATTTTACCCCTGAAGATACGATAGTAGATGGAAATCACTCAGTTGCATGCTGGTTACAAGATAAAAGAACACCAAATAAATACCTTGCAGAAAAGGAAAAAACCGTTAGTTTATGCTAAAGAACGATAATAATGGTCGTTCTTAGAAATGGTATTAGACAAGTAGCTAAAGGGAATTCTATTCTCCATACAAAAGTCAGGATAGAGAAGCACGATTGGTCATAAATGGAACCACTAAAAAATCCGAATTCCTAATTTGAGGAATTCGGATTTTTATTACGGATGCAACTTGATTAGTTGAATTGCCTCTAGAAATTAAACTAACATCTTGGAAAGGGATTGAAGGTAAAAACTCTGCAAGAACTTACCTCGTGACTTCAAATTAATTCCAACCTGAGTTCAGATTAATCCTTAAAAACTAGAGTCTTACTCTACACTCCTGAGGATTGTGTAACCTTTATATACTTTGATCGTTGCAATTAATTGGCCTTTTCGGGATGCGTCTTCTAATTCTTTTCCTGTATCCTCTTCTACGTAATACTTCTCGATGGGTATGGATACCGTCACGCTGTTGTCATTTATGAATGGCCTTAGGATACTTTTAATATAGGTACCCGACTTAGGTTTGTTTGCCGATACACGTATTACATCATGCACCCCGGTCTTGTTATTTTGTTCTAAGATGAGATAGACCTTAACATCCTCACGAGGGTAATCCCTTGAAGCGTTGTCCTCTAGCCTAGTTCTCAAAGAATTTTCTAAAAGAAGAAGTGGGATTGTTTCTGCCTGGAAGTTTAAATCTACATAATCCCCGTAGAATAGATCTCTTGGATCATAAGGTACTGTTTGTAATCGTATGGTCTCTCCGTAATAAATGGTCATAACCGGCTTTATGGTCATGCTCAAGAGTAAGATAATCGGAAGTGTTAGTGAGATTAAAAATAATTTATTCTTTGATAAATTCTTCATCTTTCACCATTTCCTTTCTCCGTGTCTTCTCAAACCAGTATCCTAACGTTAACAATAAGATGCCACCAACGATGAATGTAATGGATTTGTCCATAAACGCTAAAGATAAATCCACATAGAAACGGAAAACAAATACTGAAACAATCGCTACTCCATATAAATTTCCTTGTTTCACCAATGTTAAGGCATACATGAAATAGATAATTGAGAAAACAATGGACGCGATTAGTGCATTTGAATTTGGCGCTTCCGCATAGTATTGAATTTCGTTGTAAAATAACGGATACCAAATGATGGAGAATGACAAAATAAAAGCGGTAGGGAAATGCAAGATGGTTCCTGTTAACTTCATGATCTTTTTGTAATCTGGATGTTGAATGTAAGTTAAAACCATCCATAGTGTGAAGTAGAAAAGGGCGATAATGGTAATGTTATCATATCTAAAATGATAGAAAAGGTATGCAGATAATTGCAGAACGAAGAGAAAGTTAATGAAAAATAATGGTTGTGATTTTTTCATAAATGCATGGCCGATATAAAATAAAAATGGAATTACTAATACGTAGACATAAGGGAATTGCTCTTTCTCTAAAGGACTTAACACAAACTTCATTTCGATGAATTGATATAAGAGGAAAAAGTTAAGCGTCATTAATTTTTTTGAATGATTCATCACATAATGATTTAACGCAAATAAGGCAGGGATAATTAAGATGGGTAAATAACTTTTCACCCCTTCACTAAACATGATGTTTATTCCGATGAACTGATACAAAATGATTAAGTTCACGATCAGGATGTAGTGATTGGTTCGCATGATGTAATAGCCAAATCCGAAAAGTAAGGGAATTATTAGAAATGAAACATTTTCAATGGCTCCATCGCCAAAAAGGAACTTTAGTTCAATGAAGGCATAGATGAAAAATATACTGGCCCCTTTAATCAGTTTATCCTTTAAATAAAACCCTAAAGGCAGTATTCCGATTCCCCACATCAAAAAAGCGTCTTCGATGTTTCCGCCTAGATGAAACATTTGCCCGATATAGAAAATCTCAGCACCATAAGCAAATGCCCCTACATAATAAAAAGCTCTAGATAAGTGCTGATTTTTCTTTTCTACTCCAAATCCAGCTAAATAGAATACGATTAGTGTTGTTAATAGTATGGCAAATTTAGTTCCCATCGCAAGTTCAGACCAGTTGCTCGCAACAAAACTAAGAATCCCTAACCCGATTAATATTCCTCCTATGAGGGATAAAATTTGGACAGGGTTTAATTGCACTCTTTGTCCGTTTGATTTCTTTCGTGGCGGTTCGTATAAATCCAATAATTCACTGGATTGTCCTTCTTTTAAATGACCGGTACTTTCTAAATGAGTAAGTTCAGTTTTAAGAAATTCGTATCCTGATTGTGAAACGTTTCTCTTCAAATTAACACCTTCTTTATGTGGAATTCTAGAAATGGATCATAGGTACTTAATACAACTAACTTGAAGGAGTGTCTAGCATTTAATTGAATTGAATATTACTAGATAGTGATCCCCAACACCTCTTTATGCACCATCTAGAATCTTCTCTTTTTTTTATTAAAACTCCTCTTTTATTCGGATACGAGATATTTCTTTACATGCAGTAAAATTATGTTTCACTCAAACGGACAACATCTTGGAATTTTGTTAATGCCTCAAGCGTTTCTTGATTAATATCTATCCCCAACCCTGGTTTTTCAGTTAACCGAATAAACGGAACATCATACGGTAAATTGCCAACATCCTTCGAAAACTTTAAAGGGCCAGTTAGTTCTACACTTGTAATATTTTTCTTCGAAAAAGCCACATGATAACCGGCTGCTGAACCGATAGAGGATTCAACCATGGAGCCAATTTGACAATCTAAACCAGCAAGTTCTGCTTGGTGGGCTAATTTTACTGCTGGATAAATCCCCCCGCACTTCATGAGTTTAATATTTACTTTATCTGCAGCTCGTTTTTGGATGATTTCCTTCATTTCTTTAGCGCCTTTTAATCCTTCGTCAATCATTAATGGAATAATCGATTTTGATTTGATTTCAACGATCCCGTCAATGTCATCAGCTTTGACGGGCTGCTCGATCCAATCAAGATGGCAATCTTTTAATTGGTTCAATGCCAAAAGGGTTGTTGCACTGTCTTGCCATCCTTGATTTACATCGACACGTATGGAGATATCTGGGCCA
>JBFGKX010000109.1:0-7941 GCA_041576455.1 Paenisporosarcina sp.
ACATGAGTGAAATAAAAACATCTGATAGTCATTAAAGTCCCCTGAAAGCTCAGACAAAGCCATTATTAGTTCGCTTGTATCATTGCGAACATCTTGTACGATAAGGGTTAACCTTAATACCATTAGCTGATACGTATAGTAATTTGATGAATCCTTAAATATGTAGCGTTCATCGTTGATTTCTTTTAATTGTTTAGCTGTAAGTTCGCGATTTTTATTCATAACGGCATTAAAATATATATCCCTAACTTGCCTTAGGTAACTATCATCATCCAAACTTTTGTTTTGAGTAATAGAGATTTCAAGTCGGTTTAACAGTAAATCCACCACTTCTTGACTAGGTACGATAGAATTGTTTTCAATTTTACTTAAGTAAGAAGGGGTGCAGATTCCTTGTGCAAGTGTAATCTGTTTCATATTCCTTCTAATTCGCTCAAGTTTGATCACATGTCCAAAGTTATTCATGGTCAGATTCACCTCAGTTTCAAATATTTAACACCACTAACTTTATCCTACTATACGTTGAAATTCGCTGAAATAAAAGTTTATCAAGAAATATATTTCATAAAAGGCACTTTTTTTGGCTCTATTTGTGAATACTTTCCCAACTTTTTCGACATTTTTCGACTATTTTTTCATGTAAACTATTAGTAACGAAAAAAAGTAAGTCGCTGGTTTGAAAAGGAGATTTCACATGAAAGATTTTATTATGATCATTACTCAAATAATGCTTGGTTTTTTAATAATCTGGAAGAAAAGCATATTTACTAAACCGATTCATCTTATTGCCATTACTTTCTTTACAATGCTGATGACATATTCTATATCTTCTTTTCTTCCAATACTTGGTGAATGTTTAGATTTCTTAATACAATATGCGAATAAAGATGTCGTACGATTTTAACTTAAAAATCCCCTTTTGCGTAATTTAACGCGAAAGGGGATTTTGCTATGCTTTAAAAACGATTATGGTACGGTCATCATGAATTTGTCCTTGACGGTGTTTTTCAACTTCATTGATTAGGTATTTTGATAAAGTATCCGCGGATAATGATAAGTCTGCTCGGCGAACTGATTCCATCAAATCCTCTAACAAATCACCTTCAAGTTTATGGCGGTCTTCAATCAAACCGTCGGTGTAAAGAATAATCACGTCATTTTCAGCGAGTCGAATCGTCTGTGTTTCATACGTAGCATCTTCAAAGAATCCAATGGCTGCTCCTTTTGTTTCCAAATAGCTGAACGCATCTATATCTCGATGATAATGAATGGAAGGTTCATGGCCTGCAGAACAATATTGAAGCACACGAGTTTCTTCATCATATATCATTGTAAATAAGGTCATAAAGTGTTCAGTTTTACTGTATTTATTAAACATACGATTAATAAATTTGACAAATTGATCTGGTTTTTCTTGATGTAAATCGACGTGTTCAATTGCGCCAATCATAAGAGAAGTTTGAATGGCAGCTGGAATTCCCTTCCCACTAATATCGGCAATAGTAACCATCGTTTTATTTCCTTGTTTGATGATGTTATAAAAATCACCATTTAATCGGTGAAATGGAAAGGAGACAAAACCAATTTTTTCGCCTGAAGAAATATCAGAGTAAAAATCTTTTTGCACAGCTGCGGCAGTCTCAATTTCAAAGTCAGTAACTAATTTTTCTTTAGTTAATCGTTCATTTTCAATGGCTTCACTTAAGTCACGTAATGTATAAAAGTAACCAACAATTTGTTTATTTTCAATTAATGGAAAACGGTCGATTTCTACAGGAATTTTCTTTCCAGTGTAGGATGTAATTTCTTCATATACTTCCCCTATAGTCGCTTTACTCTCAAATTGACTCATATGTAGCGTTTCGGTAGAGGAGGGGACAAGCTCTAATAATTGCTGGGCGGACATATTTAAATACTGAATTACCCCTTTGGCATCTGTTTCAATGATGCCAAGCTCAAGCATGTTAAACATCAGTCGGTTTCGATCATGTAACCGACTAATTTTTCGGAAGGGTTCTTTTACACTAACTGTGAATAACACAATAAAGAACATGGCATAGCCAACAATTTTGTATAAGTGACCAGCCATATTGAGATAGGCATCTACCGATTTATATTGAACAAAAAAGATAGAAGAAATTACAATAGCAAAAACACCAATGATGAATAAATTTCGAATGACATGATCATGGAATTTATGTTTGTATTTAATACAGTAATAAATGATAAAACTATGAAGCGCAACCGTTGATAATTCAAGTATGTTTTTAAGTAAAGTAGGTGTGCCGTCGACGATTAATAGTGGTAATTCTTGATAAAAGGTGAATATAATCGTGATGACGACAGTTGAGTAAACTAAAGCCAACCCAAAAGCAACATTTCGATTAATACGTTCAAAAACTTTTGGGACGAAAAAAAAGAGTGTTAATCCAACACTTCCCGTTAAACGGGCAATAATCCAAAACCATATCGAGGTCATCGATGTACTTTCAATGAAAAATAATGACATTCCATCAAATGTCACAGCATGGAATGTATCCAAAATGCCAACTGACAAAAAAATGGCTGCCAGTAAAATAGGGAAATGAGTTTTCCCTTCTTTATCTGTAATCCAACTATGGATAGCAATACTCATAGAAATGAAAATTGATATCATTTCTAAAATTAAATGCATTGAAGCATGACTCGGACGGAATGGCTCATACAAGGTACCCCAAAAATGAGGGAAACCAAAAAAAATACCGTAAACTATGGATAATACCGCTAAATATACCGCTAAGCGAGTTGTCGTAGTAGGGATGAGTGAGTTCATAATTTCTCCAGTGACTTAAAGATATAGTTGCGATTAAAATATCGCATGTTGATATTGTCATTTTACCGATTATATAAGCAAAAAGCCAATCGCATCCTTAATTGAGGAGGATTGACTACTGAAGAATATTATATTCGATCCAAAGGTTTCACTGCAGGGCCTTCTAAAACTTCACCCGTATAGGAGAAACGTGACCCATGACACGGGCAGTCCCAAGAACGTTCACCGTCATTCCAATGGACATCGCATCCTAGATGTGTACATGTGGGTTTGACTAAATGAAGTTTACCGTTTTGGTCTTTATACGCACCGGTTTTATGATGATTAATCATTACAATTCGGCCTTCATCTAATTGTAAGTCACCGACGGTATCAATTGGTCTTGAAAATTTTCCTTTAATTAATTCTTTCGCGACATTTGTGTTCTCTTTTATAAAGTTTTTGGCATCTTCTTGTTTTAATTTTCCTCGGGTAGGTGTAAATAAATCTTGATATGGATTCGACTTTTTTAAGACAAGATCAGCAAGGAGTTGACCGGCAGCTGTTCCATTGGTCATCCCCCATTTGTGAAAACCTGTAGCCACAAACACATGAGGTAATCCACTTCTCATTTCGCCAATGTAGGGCAGGTGGTCGATGGTTTTTAAATCTTGAGCAGACCAGTGGGTATCAATCGATTCAATTGGAAAGTAGTTTTTAGCAAATTGACTGAGTGTTTCATACCTGTCCTGAGTGGAATCATCGTGGTACAAGTCCTCATGCTGACCAACTTTGTGTCCCTCGCCACCAACAATTACATAGTTCTCGCCATTGTTTCCAGTTGCTGTTCGTATTGAACGTGTCGGTTTTTCTACATTGATATACATTCCCGAAAGTTTCGTACTTGGCACTTTTACACACACTGCATATGAGCGGTGGGGAGACAAACGTGAAAAGTAAAGCCCATCAAAATCATTAAAAGGAAAGTGACTTGTCACTAACACTTGTTTAGGTCGAACCTCAAAGCCATCTGTCGTTTCAATTATGATCTCTTCTCTATGTTTAAGTGACTTTGCTCGAGTATATTCGTAAAAAGTGACCCCCAATTTCTGAGCTTCTTGTATTAAGCCATTCAAATATTTTACTGGGTGAAATTGACCTTGATTCGGTAATGTAAGTGTTTCGCTAACTGAAAACGGAAGTTCTTGAGTAGAAATGGAAAGTTCCCCAGGAATGCCAAGTTTATCGTAAGCAGCTTTTTCCGTATTTAGTTGTTCAACCCCTTCCGGTGATTGTGCGTATAGCACAGCATGTCGTTCTTCAAAATCACAATCAATAGCAAGAGATTGAATCCAACTTTTTATTTGCAAAAGTGCGTAGTGATTTGCATCATAATATTGCCGTGCTTTCGTTTCGCCAAATGTTTGAATCAGTGAATCGTAAATAACTCCATGCTGAACGGTTACTTTCGCCGTCGTAAAGCCGGTCGTTCCACTAACGATTTCACTTCCCTCAATTACTGTGACACTCATGCCTTCCTTCGCAAGCTTATATGCGGCAGTTATTCCAGCAATTCCTGCCCCGACTATGCAGACTTCAGTTGAAATATTTGATGATAAAGGTGGGAAAGTTGTTTTTAGACGTTCTTTTCTCCAAAATGATTTCGGTGATTGAGGTAACTCAAATGGACTCATTGTAAAACCTCCCGCTAGTAGTTTCTTCATTATTCCCCTTTTACAGAAAATACAATCATGGTGATTTTTTTATGTGTTTTCCTTGTATAGGAATGGTTTGAAATTACGGGGGGAGTTAAGAGATATAATATTTTTAAGAGGGGTTAAAGCAATTGCAATTCCTTCTTAATTCCTAATATTCCATGGGCAATATTCATGAGACATATGAAAAATAAAATACTTTTTCGAACCAAATTGGCAGTTTGTCAAAGAAGATGACGATAAGAATAGTTCCAATAAAAAAAGAATGGAGAATATAATACTATCTGTAGATGGGGAGTCAATAAAACGTAGTTTAAATTTATCTCGATCATATTTATACACCATATAATAAATTCCCACTAAGCCTAAACCGATTATTACAATTCCTAACAGTATCAAAATCAATATAAGCCCCTCCAGTATTACATGAAACAAATAGACTTTATTTAAACTTGAAAATCGATATGCGGAATGGGTTCAAATTAAAGGGAAACTGTTACGGTTGTCGAAATAGATAATATGCGACAATTTAGGAGGAACCACCATGAAAAAACGTAGATTAACGATTGAAGATTTAAACAAACTGGTTTCGGTAACACAGCCTACATTGGCACCGAATCAACAAGAAGCGTTTTTTGTTCATACGAAAATTGATGATAAAGAGAATACATATCAAGCTAATTTATGGCATGTGGATATTCATTCGAAAAAAATGAGCCAATGGACATTTGGGAAAGAAAAGATTTCATCCCCTATCTATTCACAAGATGGAAAACAACTAGCTTTTTTATCAACACGTGAAGATAAAAAGCAACTTTATGTTCTTTCTACTGAAGGTGGCGAGGCGCGAAAAGTCACTTCATTCGAAAATGGTGTCAATAATTTTTTATGGTCTCCATGTGGAATGAAAATTTGGTTTACAGCTTCTATTAAAGAAGGAAAGAACTTTACTGACGAGCGAGATAAAGAAGAAAAGAAAAAGCCAGAGCCTTACATTGTCGATAGAATGAAGTACAAAATGGATGGGGTGGGATTACTTAAACAAGATACATTTAAACATATCGGCATCATTGATCTTGAGACGGAGAAAGTAACACAATATACGAATGGCAATTATAACTATGGTTTGCAAGCGATTTCTCACGATGGAAAGAAAATGGTCTTCAGTGCAAATCGAGCTGAAAACCAAGATTTCGAATTCCGTCAGTCCTTGTATATGGTCGATGTGGAATCTAAAATTGAAACGCGAATTATCGAAGAAGACGGATATTTTGGTGGAGCAGCATTCTCATTTGATGATTCCAAACTAGCATTTGTCGGGAGTGAAAGGACATTTAAAAATGCGACACATACAGAACTGTATATATTTGATATTGAGTTGGGATATCGACAAATCTTGACTGAAGGAATTGATGCGCCAGTTGGAGATTATGTTGTCGCAGACCATCAACAAGGAGCATCTGCTCCAAGTGTTGTGTGGACGAAAGATAATCATTTGTATTTTCAAGTTTCGACAATGGGCGACGTACAATTGTATGCAGCTTCCTTAGAAGGTGAAATGTATCCTGCCACTGGAGACGGTGAACATGTTTACGGGTATGATGTTTCGAAGTCTGGTGAGTTTGCGCTCGTCACAGTTTCAACTCCAACCAAAATAGGTGAATTGTATTTACAGACGATTGCTACTGGGGAAAGAGTAGCATTAACTGCTTTTAATGAAACTTTTGAGAATGAAGTGGAGTTGGTTTCAGCAGAAGCAATTATCTACAAAGGTGCAAAAGATTGGGATGTGCATGGGTGGTTAATGAAACCTGCAGGGTATATTGAAGGGAAAAAGTATCCGCTAATTGTCGAGATTCACGGCGGTCCTCATGCGATGTATGCCAATACATTTTTCCATGAGCTTCAGCTACTGGCTTCACAGGGGTATGGTGTCCTCTATGTAAACCCTCGAGGAAGTCATGGATATAGCCAACAATTTGTGGATGCAGTGCGAGGTGATTATGGTGGTAGCGACTATGAAGATATCATGTCAGGACTAGACTCAGTCATAGTTGAAAATAGCTGGATTGATGAAAGCCGTCTTGGCGTAACTGGAGGTAGTTACGGTGGGTTTATGACAAATTGGATTGTCGGTCATACGAATCGTTTTAAAGCAGCGGTTACACAGCGTTCTATTTCAAACTGGATTAGTTTCTTTGGCGTGTCCGATATCGGTTATTATTTCAGTGATTGGCAAATTGAAGCGGATATGACGGACGTTGACAAGCTATGGCATCATTCACCCTTGAAATATGCTCAATATATTGAAACACCACTTCTTATATTGCATAGCGAAAAAGATTTCCGTTGCCCAATTGAGCAAGCCGAGCAACTCTATATCACATTAAAGCAAATGAAAAAGGAAACGGGCTTTGTCCGCTTCCCAGATGCTGACCACAATTTGTCACGTAATGGTTATCCGAATTTACGATATGCAAGACTACAACAAATAACTAATTGGTTCCAAAAGTATTTATGAGGTGAAGGCACTTGAAAGAATTAAAAACGCAAGTTCATATACGCCCATTAAATGAAGATGACTTATGTTCACTTTGGGAAATAAGTGCGAAAGAAGAACATCCTGAATGGAAAAAATGGGACGCTCCATATTTTCCGTATACACCGCAAACGTTAGAAACCTTTTTATCGAATAAAGAACGTTTCTTACGCAAAGATCATTTATATGGAATTGAAGTGAATGATGAACTCATCGGGATGGTGTCGTATTATTGGGAACACGAACCCTCTTTATGGCTTGAGATGGGAATCGTATTGTATAAGCCTGAATATTGGAGCGGGGGTTATGGAACAGAGGCAATTAAACAATGGATCAATCATTTGTTTCAAACTATGCCTCTCGTCCGCGTTGGCTATACGACTTGGTCTGGAAATAAACGCATGATTCGTGTCGGAGAAAAGCTCGGCATGACAATGGAAGCGCGCATCCGAAAAGTTCGTTATTACAATGGTGAATATTACGATTCCATTCGCATGGGGATTTTACGTGAAGAGTGGGAATCTAAAGTTAAATAAAACGTCAAAGATCTCTTTCACACTAGTTGAAAGAGATCTTTGACTGTAAACAAACAATAAAATCAGTGAATATAACTGGATACGATAATAAAGCGTACTCAAAAGAATGTTAATTACCTTTGATGCTGATAATTTTATCCAACATGACTTCTATCACCGCCTGCAAACCAATCAACAGAAATTGCGGTCCATCATCTTTCTCAATAGAAAGAGATGTTCATGAAATGACCGCTTTCCGTGGGCTCGCGCCGAACTCACTCGAGCGATGCTCGAGTGGATTTCGACGTCTTCGCTATCCCACAGGAGTCGGTCATTTCATTCTTATTTTTATAGGGTGACGTAAGAGGATCTTAAGAAAAA
>JBFGKX010000110.1:0-7937 GCA_041576455.1 Paenisporosarcina sp.
AAAGTATGAACATGAGTAGTTGAAAATGCTGGCGAATCAACCGGTTTCCTATTGTAAGCGTAACTCTTCATATAATTTATATAGAGAGATGGTCGGTTATTTCTGAAGACTCCTGCGGAAAAACGGAACAGGCTAGACCCCGCAGGCTCGGCTGTTATCGACAGTTGAGTCGAGGAGACTAGCGTTTCGTCCGCGGAAAGCGAAAGAAATAGCCGACCATCATTTTTTTAATAGGGATACATTCATGAAATGACCGCTTTTAACGAAACATTAAATCGTCCATTTAGATAGTTTGAAGGATCTTAAAGATATTGATAGGTTCTCTGTTTGGTATCATTGTTTTCACTTAGGACTTTTTAAGATTTGTTGTAGTGCTTTCTCAATCGTGTCAAATGTGAAGCGAAATCCTTCACTTTCTAAACGCTTTGGAATCACCCACCGACTTTTTAAAATCAATTCCGTTTCGGTTCGCATAAAAATAGCACCCATTTCAAGCATCCATTTCGGTGAAGGCAATCCAAATTTACGGCCCATTGCATTCCGTAGTTGTGCCATGAACTTTTTATTTGTGATCGGGTATGGCGAAGAACAATTGAAAACTCCTTGTAATTCTTTATTTTCTTGAAGGAAGAGAATAATTCGAAACACATCTTCTATATGAACCCAACTAAACCTTTGATTCCCTGCCCCTTGAATACCCCCAAGACCTAATCGTACTAAATTTCGATATGGTTCTATCACTCCACCATCCTCACCCAGCACGATAGCCATTCGCAAAGCAACTTGTCTTGTAGCAGGAAGGTCGAAAGCAAAGAAGGTTTGTTCCCATGCTTTCGCCACTTCGACTGAAAAATCGTTCCCCATTTCACCACTTTCTTCAGTCATCGGTCGATCTTCCGCATGACGATAAATTGTAGCCGTGCTTGAATTAATCCATAATAACGGCGGGTTTTTACATGCTAATAATGCATTTCCAAGAATTCTCGTCGTCTCAGTTCTTGAATTCAAAATTTGCTTCCTATTTTTCTCATTGTATCGACAATTGACCGATTTCCCAGCAAAGTTAATGACCATTTCGGCATGTTCCATTACTTCTATTATTGACGCTGAATCTTCCCAAGAAATATGATGATTTTGCCTGGAAATGATGTTCACTTCATATCCCATATCAGCAAACTTTTTTTGAACATATTGTCCGATAAAGCCTGTGCCACCTGCTATTACAATTTTCTTTTGCATCTAATCCACTCATTTCGTGTACGTCCTTAAAAATTAGACGATAAAAAGAGTTTGAAGGATCCTTCTTGATCGTTTCAAACTCTTTATTTTATAGGTGATTATTTTTCCACTAAAGAAATCGGATTCACTTAAACTATCCTTTAAATTAAATTGCTAAAAAATTAGCTTCCTTTTTATACAATTGCTTCTTTCTCGTAAATTGGCACCCATCCTTCAGTGGTTACGAAGATACGAACCGCTACAACTTTGCGGTCTTCCATGAGTGTAAAGTAGTGCCTGACGTTTTCAGGAACTGAAATCAAGTCGCCTGGTTGTAATTCCACGTCAAAGAAATCACCGTTTTCGGATTGAATCACAAAAATACCATGTCCACTGACAATAAAGCGAACTTCATCATCCTCATGATGGTGCTCTTGTTGGAAATTTTTCAACAGTTGCTCTAAGTTCGGCGTTGATTCAGATAGAGAAATGACATCGGCTTGTTGGTAGTTGCGTCGCTCGGAAATGTCGGTAATTTCGATGCCGAAGGCCGTGAGGATTTGTTGTTTTTCTTCGTCTGTTAAATTGAATTTTTCCCGAAGTTCGATTGGAAGTTTTTCGATGTCCCACTTTTCATAGATGACTTCATTGTTATTTAAGAAGTCAATTACCGCCCGCTCTTCTTCAATGCGCTCACCATTAGCGTGTTTGCGAATATATGCCATATTTTAAAAACTCCCCACTACATTTTTTATGATTGCCATTTTCACATGATACGCGAATAAAAATTCCCAGGCTTCCAAGATTTTTTTTGCTTCAAATGCGTCTTTTCCCCATACTGTAATGCCGTGATTTTGAATAAGAATGGCCCCAGTGTCACCCGTTATATATCGATCAAATTGTTCAGCGAGTGTCGGGATGTGTGCGAGATTCGGAATAATGGGGATACTCACTTTGGCATCTTGCTCCCATAACCCAAGCGCTTTAATAATTTCATTCCCTGTAAATTCAATATGCGTTTCGTTTTTATACAGCTCTGTAATGACATTATTATCGATGGTATGGACATGAAGAACACACCCTGCATTCGTTTTGTTATAAACTTTCGCATGCAACAACGTTTCCGCTGATGGCCTTGACGTAGAATCCTCAATCTTTTCACCACATGAGTCGACCAGCAAAAAGTCTTGATTGGTGGATTTCCGTTTGTCTTTACCTGATGCTGTTACAAGAAATGTGATAGGCGCATTCGATACTTTTATCGATAAATTGCCACTCGTACCATAAAACCAATCTCGCTCGGCCAGTTCTTTTTTTATAGCCGATAGTTCGCTCCAACGTGAAAAGTAATTGCTCATGCATGAACCTCCAATCGCGCTAAAATGTGAATTACATCTGTAAATGTTTCAAACGGCTCAAAAGGAATATCCAGTTCCGTACATTTTGTAACCAAGAAATCACGGGCAATCACTTTATCAGCATATTTTGCAGCTTGTAAATCTGTAATCGAATCTCCGATGACAATTTTAAATGCGTCGCCATCACTCAATTTACGAATGATGGAGGGTTTGCAACAACCACATCCATTTGCACAATGTTCGTCACAAGTGTAGGGCCACTGAATCGAAATGGTATCACTAGAAAAATCTGCAACGTTGCAATAAATATGATGGTCTTCAACATATTTATTGACGAGCGGTTTAACGAAAAAATCTATGCCTCCGGATACGATGAAGAGTGGAATATTGTGTTCCTTCGTATAAGCCACAAAATCTTCAAACCCTTCGCGAATTTGTGCTTGGTTGATGACGAATTGAGTGATTTCCTCTTTTCGTTCGGATGAAAGCAAGTTAAAAAGTTGCGTAACACCTTGTTGAATCGATATTTTTTGACCGAGAATCTGGTCTTTAATTAACTCCCATTCCGGTGGTCCGAATTTTTTCATGATGGCCATGATGTTATCTTTGGTCGTGATGGTGCCATCAAAGTCACAAAATATTACAGGTTTTGTCATCGCACTTTATCCCCCCACAATTGGAGTGCTTGATGAAGCTCTTCGTTCGTTTGTGCTGATTCAGCTAACGTCTTGTTTGATTGAGTTGCATCGACCGCTTGTCGGAATGCCTTCCCTCCTGCTGCTGATCCCCCTGGATGACCATGTACTCCGCCTCCAGCATTAATAACGGAATCATTGCCAAAATCTTTTATTAACTGCGAAACCATTCCAGGATGAATTCCCGCTGAAGGCACAGGTAGGGTTTTCTTTATAAAATCAGAATTTGTGAGTGCCTCAGCAATGTTGAGTGCTTCCGACTTATCCAATGAGACATTGCCATATGGTGATGGAAACAATGAAAAGTCTGCACCGGCATAACGCAATAACTTCCCTAGTGCTAGTTGATTTGAGAGCCCATATCGTGGCGAGGGAGTAAATGCGCCTGATACAGCGGGATGCGCCATAATTGGAATTGCAATTTCAGGGTCTTCAGATAAGCTTTGCAGTGTATCAATCCCATATGCATAGACATTAAACAACAACATATCTGCCCCAAGCTCCGTTGCACGTCTTGCTTTGTCTCTTAAGTCAAATGTACGACCTGTCAAATTCACTGCATATCGTGTACGGTGTCCTGTTTCTGTATAGACATTTTCAAGCACTTCACGACCTTTAACGATCCTTTGTTCAAAAGGCGTCAATTCATTGTCGAATAAAATCTCATCATCTTTTACAAAATCCACACCACCGCGAGCTTGCTGCTCAAGTTGTTTTAGTAAAAAAGGTATGTCTTTTCCGAGAATTCCTTTAAAAATACTCATGACAAATGGTCGTTCAATTACACCGGTCAGATGCCGTATACCATCTATTCCAAATTTCGGTCCAGGAAAGCGCGCTATTAATTCATCGTTAAACTTCAAATCGATTAGCTTGATTTCTCCATCAAGCGATAACTTACCAAAGGTGGTTGTTAAAATTGCCGGCAAATCTGGGCTGAAGTTTGCAGTTGGATAGGCAATGCGAATAATTCCTTTTGTGTGAATTTCTGAAAACGCACCAATTCCTTTTTCTTTTGATTCAAGCGTCTGGACAGATTCGACTCGCCCTTTATGTTTCTTTAGTTGTTGTTGTTCTAGTTCCGGCAAGTCAGTCCAAGATCCAACTGTCAGACCAAGAGCGATGTTTTCTGCTTTTTTCTCAAGGTTTCCTTTTATGCTATGGACTAAATACGTAGCAATTACTTCACTCAATGACTTCACCTCTTTATAGTAAATAAAAAACCTCTTCGCAAAAAAGAAGAGGTTAGTTAAACTAACATCTTCTTATCTGTCAGCTACTGCTGCAAGAATTAGCACCGTGCTTACTCACGTAAGTCGGTTGCCGGGTTTCATAGGGCTAGTTCCCTCCACCTGCTCTTGATAAGAAAAATGTAAATATGATATTTTTTAGAAAGATAAATCGAATTATGTCATCACATAGAAAAATTGTCAACTTAAAATTCAAATAAATTAGAATTAACTGATATTTATTTTAATTTTGGTAAAGGGTCTTGTATTTCAATCATGTTCATCGTACTTTTAACGGAATCCCTTGACGTTTTTTCATTGACCATTTGGCCATAGTGCTAGCGACTCCACCTATAGCTAAGATTGAAAAAATTGTGATAGGTAAGACTTTATTTGTTCCATGTAATTGAGTCATGTAGCACCTCCAAAATTTAAACTTACATGATTAGTTTACTTGCTGAATGTGAAGCATTTATGAATGTGGTGTTAAGCCATTTTTTAGAATTGAAGTTAAGTATATGATCAGTATTTCAAGAATAGACCACTAAATGTATGTCGGTTCGCCCATGTTTAGTGATTCATCATATGTACAGTACGAGCGATTTCATGATTCGTGATAAACTACAACTAGCATTAATCGTTTGAAGA
This sequence comes from Paenisporosarcina sp., assembly GCA_041576455.1. Lineage (GTDB taxonomy): Bacteria > Bacillota > Bacilli > Bacillales_A > Planococcaceae > Paenisporosarcina. The sequence goes on from JBFGKX010000110.1 coordinate 5,149, forward strand.
GAGGGTTTAATATGATTCGAACATTTGGCGTTACGGCTGAGCAGAAATTAGAAGTAGACTTTCCATTACACGATCTCCATACAAAGTCTTACGATTGGTATTGGATTGATTTTGACCAACCCTCAGCTGATGAGTGGGCTTTGCTCGACACTTTTTTCCATTTCCATCCACTTGCAATTGAAGACTGTTTGCATCTTTTGCAACGACCTAAAATTGACTACTATGATGGGTACCATTTCTTTGTTATACATCGAATAAATGAAGAAACACTAGAGGCAGAAGAATTAGATTTATTCGTTGGGAAAAATTTTGTCGTCTCTTTTCACAATAGTTTTGTTCCCGAATTAGAGATGGTTCGTCAAAAACTACAACGTGATGCATCCTTTTGGGAACGTGGGTCGATTTACACAACCTATCAAATTTTAGACAAAGTAGTTGATTCTTACTTTCCACTTGCCTATAAAATAGAAGATCACTTAAATGAAATTGAAGATCAAATGACGTTTGACATGAAGCATTTCTCAATGGATACGGTATTTGAAATGCGTAGCGACTTGTTATGGCTCCGCCGAACGATTTTACCTATGCGTGATTTCATGTACCGCGTGCTCAATTCAAGTCGTATCGACCTTCAACCATATGAGCAAGCCTATTTTGCAGACATCTCTGATCACCTTGATAAATTAACAGATATTGTCGAATCTAATCGCGAACTGACAGCGGATATTCGTGATAGCTATATGGCGATGAACTCAAACCGTATGAATCGCATCATGATGATTTTAACGATTGTTTCATCCATTTTTATTCCTTTAACATTTGTCGCAGGCCTATACGGGATGAATTTTGAACACATGCCCGAGCTCAAGATGGAGTACGGCTATTATTATGTTCTCTCCGCCATGATTCTCATTGGTATTACCATGTTTGCTTGGTTCAAATACAAAGGCTGGTTGAATTTATTTAAACAATGAACACGGTCCACTCTCTGTGAAGGCAGTGAGTGGGCCTATATTAATTTATAAAAATTTAGTACTGTCGTGATGTCCAATCAGTTTTTATCTCCGTTTCCTCCAAACACAAAAAAACTCACCCTCAACGAGAGAGTGAGCACTTCCTTTATTAAAACTCAATCGTCTCAGGTGGTTTCCCCGTTTTATTCATCAATCGAATCATTTCTGGTTTCACGACCAATATGACTAAATTCGGATCGTCTGGACCTTCAAACCAATTTTTCATATGATCATTCCAGATTTTTTCTTTCAAACTTTCGTCCGTGCTTTCGCTAACTTTTCCTTCAATTTCTAAAAATGCATCACCAAAACCTTCGCCTTCATAGCCAATTAAAATATGGGTATACGGGTTCGCTTCAATGTCTTCGATTTTATGCGTTGATTTACCTGTAGGTGTATATAACGTGAAATCTTCATTGTAGAACGTCATATAACGTGAATGCGGTTTATTATTTTTCACTGTCGCCATTGTACCGATGCGGCTTTCATTTAAAATTGTTAATGCTTGTTTTTTACTCACTTACAATCAGCTCCTTTATGAAAGTATTCCTTTCACTTCAGTCACTTAAACATAGAAGCGCACAGTTATTTAGCTAAATATTGGTATAATTTATCGTCATTCGCATTCGGTGTTCCGCGTCCATCTCGATTGTTGGTTACAAAGTAAAGCTCTTCACCGTTTGAAAACACATCTCGTATTCGACCGAATCCGGTAATCGTATCTTCTAACTCTCCCGACTCAGGATGAATAACAAGAATGCCTTCTCCACGCAATGCTGCTATAAATATTTTTCCCTTATGAAACGTCATGCCCGAGGGTGCCCATGTGACCTGCTCACCCGATTGAAGGAAAGGTGCCTCATACCCTTCTTGCATGTCACTTCCTTCAATAAATGGCCACCCATAGTTGTTACCTTGTTTAATTTTATTGAGTTCATCTTTGGAAGAATGTCCATGTTCCGAGGCAAATAATACGCCGTCCTCCGACCAAGCAAGTCCTTGTGGGTTTCGATGACCGAGACTCACTATTTCCCATTGATTATTCATATTTAAACGAATTATTTTCCCATTCATGGATGTCGGATCTTGCGCTAGTAGAGGGTTAGTAGCGTCACCAATGGTCGCATACAACAAATGATCAGGACCAATTTCAAGGCGACCTCCGTGATGCACATTCCCAGTTGCAATTCCGTCTAAATGAATAGCAATTTCGTTCCAGACATTCCCTTCTAACTTCAACGTCACAATTCGGTTAAATGGGCCGTTTTCGGAGTCATAATTATAGTATGCAAACGCGGTTTTAGTTTCCTTAAATGTTGGTTTCAAAACAAACCCTAGTAAACCCGCTTCAGATACAGTTGCTAAAGGAGTTGAGAACTCTACTTTTTGATGCTCTACCTCTCCGTCTGACTTTATAAAAGCAATGGTACCTATGCGTTCTGATATGTAAAATTCGTTTCCATCTTGATTAATCGACCACGGAATTTGAAGATTTGTCGCCACTTCTTTAAATAACTCCGGCTTTATAGTTGTTTTATGTTCAACGGTTCCACAGCTAATGGTTAGAAGTAAGATAAATACAAGGACTACGAATTTTTTCTTCATGTGCCACCTCAACCTTTCAATATCTCCTCAATAGTTCCACTAACTAGCTTCTTATAAATGAGTTGTCACAATTTGAATGATTAACACAATCGTTACGATACGTAATAAGGGCTTAACGTATTCTTTTTTTAATTTACGAGCTAGATGAACCCCTAGTTGCGCTCCACTAAC
>JBFGKX010000111.1:0-7927 GCA_041576455.1 Paenisporosarcina sp.
GGCTGAAATTGCATCTTCAGCCGCTATTTTTTGTCTTAGGAAGTGACGATTCTTGGAGTTCCCAAAACCGACAAAAGGTTTCGAATTGGGCTGTCGATTTGAGGGCAACTATCCATTACAATAGGAAGATATGATTTGTTAGGGCAGGAGGTGAACATGGCTATGGGTGTTAAAGCGAATGATGTGGTCCGGTGCAATTTGAAAGTGAGTAGCCGGCTTAAGAAGAATAAGCCGCAAATGGTGGCCGAGTTGGATGGCTTTTTGAATGCGTCACCACTGGTTGATGTGTATATGGAAAGGTTATCTGACGGACAGGCAAACCAACGACGCGTGTCTTTATATTTTGATTCGGAAATCGTGACAGGCACTCGAGTGATGGAGTGTGATTGGACGGGAAATGGGTTTGAAGTGGAGCATTCCTACGTAACGAAGAAGCGTCTTCAATTAGGAAATAATCGACATATGCAGTTGAGGTTGTCCTTTGATCGACAAGGACTTGCACCATCAGAGATGACACTTGAACTTTATCGAATCATCCAATCTCTTCCGATTGCTTCCGAGCGAACGGAGTATGTAAAGAAACGAATTTCGAGTTGGGAAGCATACTTACAGGTAATGGAACGCAATGCTGACGTGGAAAAACTTGAGATTGGCATTCGAATGTCCCGGTTGAGTCCAGATTTTCGCAAAGTGACGTTTGAGTTGCAGAAGTTGCCGAACGGCTTCGATAAGTATTACAAGAAGTCGGCAGTGCGTCTTGTGCAAACGAGCCAAAGCCTCGGCAATGTGGTGCAAGTGCATATGGGCAAACGAACGATTGACGTGGAGTTAAATCGAGATTTGCAGGAAAAAGCGAGAGCAGGCAAATGGAATGTACCGAGTGGCGGAAAACTGGCCTTTGATAATGTGGCGGAAATGGCGCAAATCAATCGCTTAAAAGACGGGTTTAAGCGATTGGAAAATGGCTGGGCGGTCAATCCAAATCTAGAGAAGCTTTTGTTTGAAAAACGTCCTGTGGTTCGAAAAAGGAAAGTCGAGGATGACCTTGAGTTCAAGCAGAACTTGAATGAGTTTCAACAACAAGCGGTGACAGGTGCGATTGCGGCAAACGATTTGTACGTAATTCAAGGGCCACCTGGAACCGGAAAGACGACAGTCATTACGGAGATTTGTTATCAAAATGCGAAGATGGGATTGAAAACACTTGTTGCGTCACAATCAAATTTGGCGGTGGATAATGCACTGGGCAAATTGATGACGGATCAAGAAATTCGCATTTTACGGATTGGACGTTCGGAAAGTATCGAAGAAGAAGGCAAGCGTTTTGTTGAGGAACAAGTGGCCTTATATTGGAAAGAGCAAACACTAGCGTCCATTCAGACCCATGTGAACCAGTTTGAAAAAGAGGGTCAGACAATTCTTGTGTCCATCGAAAAGACAGAAGAAACGTTGGCTAACTTGTTGAAGAAGAAAGCAACGCTTGAGATTCAAGTACAAGAGAAAAAAGAAGCTAAGGCTAAACTTACCGAAGTTGAGAATGAGGTAGGTGCGCTCACTTCAACTATTCGTGAAGCGTCTCGGAAAAAAGAGCAATTTGTGGAGCAGTTGGAGATGAGTCGGGACCTGTTGGAGGATGCAAAAAGCCGACACAAGCGAGCGCAAGAACAGGTCGTTCTTTTTTCGGGGACGGGCGAATTTTCACGAGTGCAAGGTAAGATCGAAGAGGATATACATGAGCTTGAAAACCAATTGACGTACGTACAAACAGAAACCATGCTTCACAAAAAGAGAATGGATCGACAAGGTTTGGTAGACAAGCTGACAAACGTTTCTAGACAGCAGGTGACTTTGAAGGGAAATATTACACGCATCGCTACGATTAAAAAACTAGATGAATTAAAGATGATGATTCGCAAAGAAACAGGATTTAATTCCCAGGAAGTACAAGCCTTCATTCGTCAATTGGAGCGGCTACAGGTGGACTACCAAGCATCACATAAAACAGTCGAACAGATGCCTGAACTAGATGATACGTTGAACAAGGCAATTCATTATGCGAATGAGAAATTAATTGCTCAATCGTACAATATGAAAATGCTTGGGAAGAAAATTTCGATGATTCCATTGCATGAAAGCACAAAAGCAGAAGATGTACATCTAAAAAAAGTAGTCGACGATTTCCGAGAGTTTGCGAAAAAGATGAACGGGTTTAGTGAGCCTTTGAACCAATCTGGTCGACAAACATTGGCAGCTTTTTATGAACAGATGGTGGTCTTACGAAAATCAAGAACCCTCACGTCGCGTAGTCAACGTCAACCAAGCAGTGGAAATGAACGATTGAAAAAAGAGGTTTTAGAAACGTTTGAGAAACTGAAAGGTGTCATTAAGCTCGAGATGGAAAAGCGTGTTCATCAGTTGAACGAAGAGCTTTCTTTAGGACAAACACGTCTAGAAAAACTGGATGCGGAGATTTCTGAAGGGGACATGACCCTCTCGAATTTATGGAAGTCGATGACACAAAACGATGGTTTTGCAACCATGGAAGACATGAAAAAAATGCTTGCTGAAAAACAACAGGATCTTCAACAAATGGGGACTGAAAAAGACTATGTCGATGCACTAGTTCTCTCTGAGAACAAGCAAAAAGAAGCTGTCTTCAAACGAAATCAAGAAATGAAACAATTTCTTCAAATTATTGAAGAACGTGAGCACGAGCTGGCGAATCAACTGGCGAATCAAAGGGCGTTAAATGAGCAAAAACGTGAACTAGAAGCGATTGTTATGGTAGACGTTGAAGCATTATTGACGCAGGTCCAATCATCTCATGAGGAGACGGCCGTGCAACTGGCAGAGCTAAAACGACAAGAAACTTTCCTTGAAGTATCGAATGACATTCGCTTGGAATGGCAAGACATGCTGGAACAATCGTCGGCTTTTGATTTAGACGAAATCAAGAAATTATACATCCAATATGCGAATGTGATTGGGGTTACATGTTCCATTTCAGCGAGTAAAGACTTTGTGACTCAATATCCAGACTTTGATGTAGTCATCATTGACGAAGTATCCAAAGCAACGCCACCTGAATTGCTGCTACCGATGCTAAAAGGGAAGAAAATCATTTTGGTAGGCGATCACCATCAACTGCCTCCGTTAGTCGGACAGGATACGATGGATGAAGTGCTAGAGGATATGAAAGATCCTAAAGAACAAGCAGAGTTAAAAGCGATTTTAAAGGAATCCATTTTTGAGCGACTGTTTAAAGATTTACCGGATGACAGTAAAACGACGCTACGCATTCAGTACCGAATGCATGAGCACATCATGGAAACGATTAATCCATTTTATCAAGAGAAAAATTATGGATTGTCTTGTGGGCTTGTCGACTCAGATAACGATCGAAATCACTTGCTAGACGGTACGTTATTTAAACAGGGGCAGCATATTGTTTGGTACGACATGCCAAATAAGCGTGGGTACTTGGAGGAGCGGGAGCAACATAACCGCAGTTATTACAACCCTGCTGAACTGAAACAAATTCGTGAATTGCTGCTTGATTTGAATGAAGCGACTGCAACGGCGAAACGACAAGGACGTATAGCTTTAAATGCGAAGAAAAAAGTAGGCATCATAAGTTTTTATGGTGAACAAGTAAAACGAATCGATCGACTCCTTAGTCAAGAACTCGACCTGCCACATTTGCATTGTCGCACAGGAACGGTCGATAAATTCCAAGGGATGGAAATGGATGTCATCATCCTGAGCTTTGTGCGAAATCATTTACAACCAGATGGGAATATCGGGTTTTTAAAGGATTATCGCCGCTTGAACGTGGCTCTTTCAAGAGCGAGAGAGCTACTAATGATTGTTGGAAGTGTGGAAATGTTCACGCGCAAAACAAAAGGGGAATCTCAAAAAGAGATGTTTGGTCATGTGTTGAATGTGGTCAAGAAACACGGAGGCCTTAAAGAATTGGAAACTACGGGTAGTGGGAAGTGATGATGTGAGCAAAAATCCACAAGTTGAAAAAGAAATGGCAAACGTCGTTGCCCAATTTTTGAAGCAGCCACATCTGCGATTATTAGGAAGTGAGAGTTGGACTTTTCCTCTACAATTAGCGGACGTTCACATGAGAACGGTTATTCGAAGTCAAATGGATGTATTGATGAAAATGATTCTGAAGATTTTAAAGAAATTGGACGTCAAACAGCCGAGTGAAATCAGCGAATTGTTGGCGGTAGAAACCATATTTGTTGAGCATATGTTGGAGTTATTAAAGCAAAATGAGATGGTAGAAAGAATTGATGGGACCTATCAACTAACTGCTAGTGGTTCAACTCAACTTGAAAAAGGAACATTTGCGCATGATCCATTGGAAGAGTCGGTGGACATCGCTTTTAGCCCATTTCATAACGACGCACTTAATCGAGAACAACCGCTATGCGATGAGGAAGGGAATGTTCCAGGTTTTCGCTTTGAACAAGAAATGAACGTGACGGACGTCTCAGAACTAGACGATTCTCAATTGAGACAGATGATTGTAGACTCGGGCTATGAATTTATAGTGGAGCAAGGCCACAAACAGATTGATGAAATCACTTCAGTGGAACTTAAAGAAACTGCACGTGCGCTCTGTTACGAATTTCACGTATATGACAAGACGGAAGATCTACTATTTATCCGAGTGTGGAATACCTGGACTGGTCGATTTGACACTGAATTTGAAACTCAACTCAATCAGAAAGAAGCGAGTCGGTTGAGGAAATTGTATGAGGTTTAGATAGGGTTTTTATATAAGTGCCTTATTTGTACAACAACTTTCATTTGTTCTATATGTGTTGATTTATTTCACTAATTATAAAAATTTATATAAATTTTTTAAAAACCCTTTCGCAACTTGAGCGAAAGGGTTCAGCTTGTAGACAAAAGAATAATAATCAATATAGAAGGATAAAAATTCTTATTCATATCTTTTGCACTCTTTTGAAAAAGATGATGGTCGGCTCTTTCTTTCGCTTTCCGCGGACGAAACGCTAGCCTGTGGGGTCTAGCTTGTCTCGTTTTTTCGCAGGAGTCTTCAGAAATAGCCGACCATCTTACTATTGAAATATCATGAAGAGATGCGCTTACACAAGAGAAATCTATTGATTGGAGTGGAGTCGAGTCGAGTCGGCGAAAATATGTGCTCCTGCGATTACCCGTCGCAAAGGAAAGCAACATTTTCTTGTATACGTTCTTTTTTCAATCGCATACAATTATATTCACTCATTTTATTGTTTTGGTTTGTGTAGATGACTTGCCTCTTTATTATCAAACCCATACTGTTTAATGGTGAATGTAGCAATGGACCCAAAAACGATAAATGCGAGAAGACTCGATAATACAGTTCCTATTCCGGCCTCCCAAGGCAATGTGACCTTTCCTCGTGCAGCGTTAAGAGGAAGGACGATGAACCAAATAATAATCCCCCAAATTGCCCCAGCAACAACAATGCTTAAATGTTGGAATGTTTTTACTTTCTTCATAATAAAAAGCAGTATGTATCCTGCGATTTGGCCTGCAAAAATATGAGTTATTAGCTGCATTGCTGTTAGTTTAGCTCCTAAATGAGAAATCCCTAGGTTTTCTGCCAACATCACAATTCCTGCCTGAATGAAAGAACCAATTAAAAATCCAAATGAGTACTTCATGTTCATACATTCTACCTCCTTTGTTTTCTTATGATTCTCCAGAAGAGTTCTATCTATGCAGAGTATCATTAGGGTGGAAGAGTGTGAGATTCTTGAAGAAGTTGGATGTTTCATGAGTATATTTTGTATTTAAAATAGAATTCAATGTGAATAGTCTTTTAAAGTAAGGATTAAACTGTATCTTAAAAGTACTTGTAGTTTTTTTCATGGAAACAGAAAAAATACATTAAAAAGACAAGGTATCAAATTCACCTTGTCTTTATCTATCATTGTTTGAAAATCATTAACGAGAAAAGAGCTCAATAAATATAACACGCTATAAAATGCTTCTATCATTCTTCGTCTTCAAGATCTTTTATAAGTTCTTTCATCTGTTTAATTTCTTTCTTTTGTGCCTTAATGATACTATCGGCAAGATCTCTTACGCGCGGGTCAGAGATAGTCGCACGTTCACTAGTTAAGATTGCGATGGAGTGGTGAGGAATCATCGCTTTCATCCAACTAGTATCGTCTACAGTTATTTGACTGCGTACAAGCCAGAGTGAAACTGCAAAAATAAGTGCACTACCGGCAAGAATCATCATATTCATTCCTCGTTTAGTGTACATTTTCCACATAAATAATAGCATCACAATCGCCATTACAGACCCCATAATTAGCGCCATGTATAATCTGGTTTCACTAAAAAAGATGTGATCTAATTGATAATTATTTAAATACATAAGTCCATACATAATAATCGTTGAAGTCACAATCATGGCTCCAAATCTTTGATAGTTTTTCATTATGTTGTCTCCTTTTTTAGTATGATTTTTAGTAAATATACAGAGATTAGGGTACTTCCAAGAAACAAAAGGCATTCTTGTTTCTTTTAAAGTTTTTTACTTTTACATCAGATATTCACGAACAGGAGCGTGAATCGTAGAAATGAATCAAATGTAAGATGATAAACTTCATCATAAATAAGTGGTAAAATTAAACATAGTAATTTCCTTATCTCAGAGAGTTAAAAATTGTGTTTGTTAATTATCTGCAAAATATTCTTTTACTAATAGCTACCCTTGATTAATAGGTACAAAACTGTAAAAATCGAAGCTGTTAAAATAACTATTTACATAATTGTTCTTCTCTAAACTAAAAGCTATTTATAAGTAATGGATCAATTATTGGACCAAATGAAACAAGAATCCTTCAAAACGATCAACTTGAACCATGAAAAAGAAGCTGGCGATCTATACAATTAACTTATTGAGGAGGGTGTATATGCAAAGAGTTGAATTGACGGAGGATTTATCGGTTTCGAGAATAATATATGGGTTGTGGCGTCTTTCTGAATGGGACATGTCTACACAGGAGTTAGTCGTACATATAGAGCACTGTTTAAAATTAGGCATTACAACGTTTGATCACGCCGATATTTATGGGAATTACACATGTGAGAAATTATTTGGCGAGGCGTTAGCGTTAAAACCGGAGCTTCGTGAAGAGATGGAGATTATTACAAAGTGCGGCATAAAATTGGTGTCAGAAAATCGTCCAGACCATGCGTTAAAATCGTATGATACAAGCAAAAAACATATCCTTGCTTCTGTTGAGCAATCGCTTGAAAATCTTCAAACGAACTATATTGATGTGCTGCTCATTCACCGACCAGATCCGTTTATGGATCCCGTTGAAGTAGCAGAAGCGTTTATTCAATTGAAAAAAGAAGGCAAAGTGCGTCATTTTGGGGTGTCCAACTTTAAACGTTCACAGTTCAAAATGCTTCAATCGTATCTTGATTTTCCACTGGTCACAAACCAAATTGAACTTTCCGTCGCTCATCTTGAGAACTTTGAAGATGGAACAGTGGATCTTTGCCAAGAAGAGCGTATAACTCCAATGGCTTGGTCTCCTCTAGCTGGCGGAGCCATCTTCTCTGATACAGATGAACGAATGACAGCGTTACGAAAAAAGCTTGAAAAAATTGCTGCAGAACTAGGTGTGACTAGCATTGATGAAGTGATGTATGCATGGTTATATAACCACCCTGCACATATTCTGCCGGTCGTTGGCTCTGGAAAAGTAAAAAGAATTGAAGCAGCTATTCATGCGCTCGAGATTAAACTAACGCGAGAGCAGTGGTTTGATATTTATCAAACATCCAAAGGGCATGAAATCGCCTAATAAAATTTAAACTGGTTGAAGGACTTGAGAGTGAGTAAATCCTCAAGTCTTTTTGTCGTTGCATGAATATA
>JBFGKX010000112.1:0-7826 GCA_041576455.1 Paenisporosarcina sp.
ATATCTTGCATCAGGCCTTTATTAGGTGGTTGAATTTTATACTCATCACTATATGGAATGGAGATACCTGCTTGAAACATCCCGTTTTGTTCATTTGAAATTCGCAGGAATATTAGACCTGGTTCTGCATCAACAGAAACTCTACTTTTACCAGGAGCTATTGGCTCTGATAACGTGGTAAGTTCTTCTCCTGCTTCATTTACCGCAACGATGTCTAAAAACGAGGATTGGCCTGATGGATCGGAGACGGAATAAGAACCATCATGTGACTTCCTGATATCGAAAGGAACTTCACGATAAGAAGGCAGCAATCTTGAAACAGCTGTGTTCCAAAAATTCCCCCATTGACTAAACCTTGCAAAATCTCCACTCCATGCGCCTGTTGAGTCAGAAGTATAAGCAATGGTGCGACCGAGGCCGTACATCCATTCTGCAATGACAGGGTCTTTTTTTGTGCTTTCTGCGATTACGGTAGCTGTTTGTTTTGCTGTCGTAGCAATATAGGCATTGAATTGAGGAACTCCCTCTGAAAACAAACTTGTCCATGCAGCATCCCCACGTATTGATGGATAAAAAGGATTGTCTTCAATATAGGTTCTCGAAATCATCACAGTTTCTCTAGATAATATCGCGGGTATCGAAGTTTCATCTAATACATCATAAAAACGTCCAGTTCCGTAATTGGCAAGTTCTTCGAGTAAACCACGGTCAGCATCTTGACCAATTGCTACGGTCGATAAAGTAATGTTGTTTTTTAAACCTTCTGCAATTAGTTCTTCATAGTCATTTTGAGTGGCTGATTGTCCATCAGTTAACAAAATAATATGTTTCCGTTGCAACTTTAAATCGGTCAATCTTTCGTATGCAAGACCTAAACTTGGAAAAATTTCTGTTCCCCCACCTACAGGCACCGACAATATTTTTTCCACTACTTGTTCTTTATTTGTTAATGTTTTAGCTTCAATAATTTCCCATGGACTATCATCAAACGCAATAAACCCAAGCGTATCTTCTTCCCGTAGTAATTCTACTGAGCGAGCTGCTGCTTCTTTTGCTAGCTCGAATTTATTGCCAGACATACTCCCAGATCGGTCCATTACAATAATGAGTCCAAGTGATGGCAATTGTTGCTTGCCTTTCACTTCCATTTCAACGGGAAGTAATGTTTCAATCGGTGTTTTAAAGTACCCTCCTAAACCGTAACTGTTGTCCCCACCAACCATCATAAAACCAATCCCAAAATTCTTGACGGCTTGTTGGATAACTGTCATTTTGGCCTCTCCGACTTCGAAACCAGGAACATTATCAAAAATGATGGCATCATAGGCTAAATAATTGGACAAGTCGAAAGGTAAATCAAAGGCAGAAATGGCATCGATTTTCACCACGCTTTGATCAATATAGGCCGGAATGGGAGATGCTAACTTATTGCTACTAACAACTAAAAGATGCGGTGTGCTATCCACCATTGTGACACTCGTTAATTGGTTATTTTCAAGCAACGCATCATCTGGGACATTTAGTTGAACCTGATACTTAATGAGCCCGTCTCCTTTTGAAGCATGACGAAATGTGTATGTGTTACTCCCTGGCTCAATTTGCACTCGTTGTTTGGAAAGAAATTGATCATTTTGGGAAAGAAGTAGTTCCGCTGATACAGCTTTTGTTGAATCCACGTGCACTATTAGTTGTTGCTGTTCCCCTACAAAGGCAACCGGAGGAGTTTCAAAGCTCGTAATGGCTACATCATCAGATAGAGGGCGATTTAATAAATATGTGTCTATTTCAACATGACTACCAGTCATACGTGAAAGTTGATCTGATACAAATCCGCTGTTTTCTAATCCATCAGATAACAAAACGATGCGTGTCGCTTTTTGTTGATCCGCTAAATTGGTTGCAAGCTGAATGCTTTCAGAGAGATTTGTCTTACTATTATCGTCTGATTCGATGAATTCAGGAATGTCTTTTGTTCGCACAGATAGAGGAACTTGGGTTTGAAATTTTCCATCAAAAGTATATATGCCAACTTCTTGATGTTCTTTCTTATCAGCTAATGCGCGAACGAGAAATTCCGTAGATTCTGGTTCTGTACCAGCTGTTGAAGCAGAGCGGTCCACCAAAAATAAAATTTGTTCTTCTTTTATTGGCAATAATACAGTTGGCATTGCCATCGCGAAAATCAGTAAACCTACTGCAATAACACGAGTACTAAAGATAAGCGTGTGCTCACATGTATAATATTTGTTATTTTTCCACCAAGCAACGGCGAAATAAGCAGCTGCCAAAAATAAGACGAGTAGCCATATAGGCGATTCAATTTGTAAGCCCACGGCGCCGTTGCACCTCCCATTCAATCATTAATAAGAAAACAATAAGAAGTAAGATCCACGGTACTAAGGATGTCTTTACTGTCTTTAGTTCACCTTCAAATGAAGCAGTTCCAATGACATATGAAGTGCCTTTTTCAATTTTTTTCTCATGCTGTTCAAGCACAACTGTAAAGTATTTTTCAGTTTGACCCGACTTCAAAATATATAATCCTGGACGACTTGGTGATGAAAATTGGTCGCCATTTTGAACAGTAGTAATAAATTCACCCGAAGCTGAAAAGACTTCCCACTCCCCCTGATTTTCATCAGCCACTAAAGAAAGTGACTTTCGTTGATTTGGTGTAAAGGTCCCTAAATTTCCACTGTTAGTAGACATCTGTTCCCAGACACTCCATAAAAATAGTGGAAACGATGGATGGAGCGGCCAATCGGTCATTTGGATATCCGCTAAAATAATCAAATCGCCTCGATCTGAGCGCTGGATAAACGGGTCATCTTCCACTCGTGCGATGGTTTCATAGTTTGAAAATGGAGGATATAACTTACTTACAAAAATGTCGGTCATATCTGCATAAGCAAACACATCGTCTCGCTCTGTCGTGATGACTCCGCTTACTTCCTTTGCATTTTTATCATTACGACCAATTAGAAGGGTCGGTGATGTAGAAGATAGTTGAGACGTTTGATTGGTTATCACAATTGCTTCTTCAGGCAGTTCAGCTAATTGTTCAGTGGGAACAGAGCTCACAGGAATATTCATTGCTTGAAATGCAGAAGTTACTAGTTGATGCAAACTTCCATCGACATAGGTTTGTGTTGATTGATGCTGCAACAAGATGGTCAATTCATTATCTAGTGAATAGTCATCTTCAATTTGTAGAACAGCTGATAAACTCGTTTCATTCGGTAAATTTTCAAACGATAAAGTAAGCGTATCGTTTGCAGGGATTACCACGGTGTCTTTTACAACGATTTTCCCATTAGGCATGGACCTAATTTCAAACTCACCCCTTTGTTGTGTAGAAGTATCATTAGAGAGTTGAACTAGGGCCGCAATGCCTTTCTCAGCAGAAGTGGCACCAAATCGGAGAATGGATACATTTTTTAAGTTTTCAGAAGACCCTTTGACAATCCACGTTATGTTCTTATTTTCCAAAGGAAGTTCGCTTCTCTCGATATGATCTGTAAATAAATAAATAGCTGTTTCTTTCCCTTTTAAGAGAGATTGAGTCAAATTGAGTATCTTTGATACGTATTCTTGTTCATATTGAACTTCTAATTTTTTAATAGAAGATTGAATCTCAGAAACATTCGTTTCTTCACGTAACAATATCTTCGGTTCTTCTCCAGTAGTCATTAGGGTCAATGGTTTTCCTGCTAATTGTTCAGACATAGACATCATTTCTTTTTTATGTCTATCAAATAGCGTCTCACCATTTGCCTCAGCGAGCATTGTGGCTGAAGTATCCACTATCCAAATAATATGTTCTCCAGCGGTTGCTTTAGATTTAAGATACGGCTGGAACAACACAAACAGTAATAAAATTAATGCGAGCATTTGTAAATAAAATAAAGCATTTCGTTGTAAGTATTGTAAGTACGGAGAAACTTTTGTTTCTTTTAAAACGGTTTCCCAAAACATTGTGGAAGAAATTATTTTCTCCGTGTATTTTTTTCTAAAAAAATAGTATAGCAAGACAGTGATCGGGAGGATTGCCGTCCATAAAAATGTTAATGATTCTATTCCCACAGACTGCTCACCTCACCTTATCCAATTTGACCTAATCATGTGATGGAATAAAATATGACTGATATCATCTTTTGTTTCAACTTTTAACACTTGGATACCATAACGGCGACAAAGAACATCAAATTCTTTAAAATGCTGTTGTCTTTTCATCTCATAATTTTCTACTATTCGCTTTGATATTGAAACATTTAAGTGATTTTCATTCTCCCGATCAATCAATTGTAAATCACCAACAAAACTCGGAGATATTTCATCACTCGATTGCACAAGAATGCAACGAATGTCTTGAGAAAATTTTGGCAATGACCGCAAGCATTTTTCCCATTCAGCTATTGGTTCTAGTCCATCTGAAATAATGAATAACATGGTGCAACCTTTCACACTAAGTTTAGGCACTTGACTAGTAAATGATGCCTTACCTGTCAGTTCTGGAAGATTAGTAAGGTAAGATGCAAAAGCTTTTCGATACACCGCTCCCTTTTTTCTAAAAGGAGCTAACTTTTCTTCAGAGGGTGTAGTAAACGACAACTGATCATCTCGCCCTAATACAAGTTGTCCGATTAAGATGGTTAATTGTCTCGCTAACATCCATTTTTTTTCTTCTTGCATCGATTTCGTGCTGTCGAGTAAGATGTGCACTCGCATTTCTTGTTCATCTAAAAAACGTTTAATGTAATATTTATTCGATCTTGCAAAAACGTTCCAATCGATTTGACGCACGTCGTCCCCCGGGTGATACTCACGATAATCAGAAAAGTCTAAGGACGAACCCATACGCATGGATCGATGAGATCCCTTATGTTGACCTCGCAATTTCGATTTCGTCGCAATTTGCAAACGTCCAATTTTTGCAGACCAATCTTCTGGTAATAGAGAATTTTTTTTCATGAGGACTGACCTTGTTTAATCGATTTTAGTAAATTCTCAAGAATCGAATCTGCTGTTTTCCCTTCTGCTTCTCCTTCATAATTTAATAGCATTCGATGACGAAGTGCAGGGATTGCAACTGATTTTATATCTGCAATCGAAACATGATAACGTCCAGCAACAAGTGCACGCGCTTTAGCTAACCGTATTAAACTTTGCAATCCTCGGGGGCCGCTTCCGTATTGAACATACTGTTTGACCTCTACGGATGCGTCATCATTTGGGTGTGTTGCTGAAGTTAAATCAATGGCATAGTCCAGCATATCATCAGCGATTAATACTTCTTTGGTCATTTGTTGTGCAATGATTAATTCTTCAGCATTCATCACTTTTTGAAGTTGTATCGATTTTGCTCCAGTAGTTCGTAATACAATTTCTTTTAATTCTGCCTTCGTTGGATATGGAACAAGAATTTTACATAAGAAACGGTCCATTTGTGCTTCAGGAAGAGGATATGTTCCTTCCATTTCTATTGGGTTTTGTGTGGCAAGTACAAAAAACGGTCTTGCCATTTGTTTCGTATCGCCAAGCACCGTTACCGTTTTTTCACCCATTGCCTCTAATAAGGCACTTTGCGTTTTTGGTGTTGCACGGTTTATTTCATCTGCTAATACCATTTGACTAAAAATAGGCCCTTGTTTAAATGAGAACGATTGTTTGCCATCATCTGATCGTTCAATCATGCTTGTTCCTGTTATATCTGAGGGCATTAAATCAGGTGTGAATTGAATGCGTGAAAAAGATAAATTGAAAACATCCGAGATTGAGCGAATCAGCATCGTTTTCCCTAATCCAGGCAACCCTTCAAGTAGTGCATGCCCATCTGCTAGTACAGAGTAAATGGTAAAATCAATTGCTTCTTGTTGACCAACGATAAATTGACCAATCTCTTGTTTTACTTCGTTTAAATGTTGACTCATTTCATCATAGTGTTTGGGTGTAAATAACATGAGTAACCTCCATTATTCGCTTCTTTCAAGTGACGAAAAGTAGTCTTGAACAATTCGCTGTAAGTCTGGTGGTAATTGAAGTCGATCAGAACTCTTTAAGTACGAATCTTTGTAGGAACCGACTGCTTCTCGATAAGGTTTGACTGTTCCTTTCATAATAGGAGCTGTGCTTTCCATCTCTTCAACTGAAGTACCTTCTCCAATTTTCCCACTATCCACCGTAGTTTCACTAGATCCGCCTAATCTTGAGCGCACCGATAATAAATCACGACTCCCTGAACCTAAACCTCCTTGTAAACCTCCTTGGCCTTGGCCTTTTCCATGTCCTTGTCCCTGTCCCTGTCCCTGTCCTTGTCCTTGTCCTTGCCCTTGCCCTTGCCCTTGCCCTTGCCCTTGCCCTTGCTCTTGCTCTTGCCCTTGCCCTTGCCCTTGCCCTTGCCCCTGTCCCTGTCCTTGTTCTTGCCCTTGCCCTTGCTCTTGCCCTTGCTCTTGCCCTTGCCCTTGCCCTTGCCCTTGCTCTTGCCCTTGTTCTTGCACCTTGCCATTTTCTTGGCCTTGTACTTGGTTGGCTTCATTTGAACTAGTTTGACCTTTATTTAAGCTAGAATTTGCAGGATTCGTCTGCCCTGAAGCGGTTTGCTTCGAGGTTCCATTCGATTTGCCCAATTGGCTTAAAGTAGTTTGTGTTTGCCCTACCTGTTCACCTAAGTCTTTTATGACTTTTTGAAGTGCTTCCAATTCTTCTTTTTCAGTTGCTGTTAAACTACCTTTTGTTTGGTTGTGGTTAATTGTCGTTTGTTTTGCAACAAGTTTCTGTTCTTTATACTGTAATTCTTTTTGCTTTTTAATTAACTCACGAAGTACTTCTTCCGTTGTTTCTGCCTTTTTTATATTATTTTCTAATTGTTTTAGTTCTTTGATAAGTGTTTTAGGTGAAGTTTTATTAATGGTTCTAGCTACTTCTTCTTTAATTTGTTCCACTACCTTTTTTTCAATTTCCACGTCTTTTGCTTGTAATTGTGCCTTAGATGGGAAAGTTATTAGAATAAGCAATAGAACGCCAGCAATACCTATGCCAATCAGTGATTTTACTTGCCAAAGATTCATTTTACGCATTTTAAATAAGTCATACGCTACGTTAATGCTATTTTCAGTTTTATCGAGCAATGCTAACAATAAATTTGATTTATTTTCACGAGCATGGAAAGCGGTTAATAATAAGTTATCTGGAAAATAGTGATCAAATTGGATGAGCGACGATGAAAGTGATGGCTTTTTTAGGACACCCCATAAAAATGCATAGCCAAAGCTTGTCAAACCTGCAGTTAATGACCAAAGCACGTAATAAGGAAACACAAACACCCGAGAAGATAGATACACCATTGAAGCCATTACAAGTCCAATAAATATTGCAGTTTGAGAGACTCGCAATAAATGTTCACAAATTAAACGAATATGAACTTTTTTCACAAAAACGAGTATCCGATCTCGGCTATTCATGTTGCGCACCTCCTCATTTTGGTCGATTCATATTTACACGAAGTTTTTTAATTGAAATGGTCATTGCAAAAACAGCAAGAAATACATAAAAAATGGTATATCCAGCCCATACCGGAAATTCAACCTTTGTCGCCTCATTCACAAAGTTTTCAGTCATGGGATTTAATAATGTAAAAATTAAGATTCCAGGATTAATACTTGCCCAAAAGTGAGCCATAGGAGACGGGCTTGGAGTGATGCCAGAACCCATCATATTCACCTGTATTGTAATCATAAAGAAAAAGGCCGTCACACCTGCTAAAAAAATCATTGTCCCGTACGTTGCGATCATTGAAACGATTGTTTTACGAGTGATCGTTGAGAACA
>JBFGKX010000113.1:0-7657 GCA_041576455.1 Paenisporosarcina sp.
GTGTTACTGTAATTCCCTTCAATGATCCATTGATCATGATTTACAATTTTCTGCTGAGCTTTTGAGAATTCTTCTAATGGGGATTCTACCCAACCTGGCTTCCAATACAAAGTATCTAAATGATACACAGGAATATGTAAGGCTTCTCCTAGTCTTCGTGCAAATGTTGACTTTCCTACACCTGAAGAGATCCCAATCACCATGATTTTTTTCAATTATCTTCACCCCTTTAAATTGGCACACGTTCAATATAGACCAACTCTAGAATGCCTTACACCTTAAGGAGACCTATAATTAAAAGACCTAGAGTCGATTACTGACATTCTAGGTCTCTTAAAATATATTTTTTATAAAAGGATAAATCTTCAGATTGAACATAATAATGTACTTACTTCAATTTCATAACTTCCAATACCGCACGCTCAGCTGATCGAAGGGCTCCTTCAAGATGCCCCCCTTGTTCAGAAGAAGTTTCTGTGCCAGCAAAAATGATTTTCTTATCCCACTCACTACTATTTGTCGGTAGACCATAGTTTGGAAATTCCCTTAGAGGTTCGGAGTCTTCATCAACTGTAGTATATGGATCGCGAGACCAATCCTTGTAAAGGAGGGAAATCGGCTTTTCAGCGGACGATCCAAACACCCTAGTCAACTGATCAACGACAAGTTTGAGAACTCGTTCCTCCCCTAGCTCTTGGCGCATCTTAGCAGGTCCCCCGAAGAAACCAAAGAGTGCGCCTGAACCTGTATCG
Organism: Paenisporosarcina sp.; assembly: GCA_041576455.1. Taxonomy (GTDB): domain Bacteria; phylum Bacillota; class Bacilli; order Bacillales_A; family Planococcaceae; genus Paenisporosarcina. The sequence goes on from JBFGKX010000113.1 coordinate 753, forward strand.
GGTGATGCATCATGGATTTCCTGTAAAGGACCTGCCCAACTCGTTACCTGGCCGGAAAGTCCATCTTCTCTCCAAAATGGCCGATTATAAATCGCAACTACTTTGGCTTGTCCCCCCATCCATGTTGGCTTGTCTACCAAGCTTGTCATGAGCTCAGCAGGGAGAGCAGGCGAGAATGCTATGTGACGCGCAACGATTCGAGGAGGTAATGCTAAGATTACAGCTCTTGCGCGTATACTTTTCTTTTTTCCTGTAGAAAGAGTAATGGTTCCTTCTTCGTCTAGATGAATTCCAGTTACCCGTGTGTTTAATTCGACTGTTCCGAGAGGAAGATTCGCTGATACAGCATCAATGAGGGACCGAACACCCCCAACGATTCGAGCTGACTTCTCAACAGATCCTTCCGGTAGTACATGTCGCTGTAAAGGCTCATATTTAGACTGTTCGAAAAGCATTGCTCCTTCAGTGTGCTGTGCGAATGTCTGTAAACCGAGTTCGCTAACAAGACGAGAGATACTAGGCTCATGTTGTGGCCAAAACCATGTTGGTCCTAAATCAAATGTGCCAAGGTCAGGCTTATCCTCGACCGTTTCACTTAAAACTCTACCTCCAATTCGGCCTCGTGCTTCCAGTACCCTACACTCGATACCCTGTGAAATAAGCAAAGAGGCTACACGAAGGCCGCTTAAACCGGCACCTACAATGATAATAGGATAATTCATATTTACCTCCCACCGCAGTGTTACTTCGTTAAATACATCTAAACTTCTCAACCAACAGTGTGTGAAGCTTAAATGTTTTTGAGAGTTGCACTATTTCACTGTTTCCATCCCATCAGCATTTTTTTCAAAGTTATCCAACAATGCACGCACTTCATCTGTTGATTTCGTGTTCATTAATTGATTTCTTAATTCCCCAGCTCCACGGAATCCTTTGACATAAATTTTGAAAAAGCGATGAAGTCCTGAAATCGAACGTGGCACTTCTTCCGCATATTGATCTTGAAGATCAAGCTGCAGTCTTAAAAGATCAAGATATTCTTTACTGCTATGTTCTTTTGGCTCTTTTTCAAAAGCAAAAGGATTTTTAAAAATACCTCGTCCGATCATAACGCCATCAATCCCATATTGTTCAGCAAGCTGCAGCCCAATTTGACGGTCGGGAATGTCGCCATTGATTGTTAGCAGCGTATTTGGTGCGATACGGTCACGCAATTTCTTAATTTCTGGAATTAGCTCCCAATGTGCATCTACTTGGCTCATTTCCTTTCTTGTCCGTAAATGAATCGAAAGGTTTGCAATATCTTGTTTGAGAATATGAGCTAGCCACTCCTCCCACTCACTTACATCCATATCGCCAAGTCGTGTTTTCACGCTGACCGGCAGTCCGCCCGCTTTTGCAGCTTGAATAAGGTCAGCCGCAACGTCTGGTCGTAGAATTAGGCCGCTCCCTTTCCCTCTTGATACCACATTGGGTACAGGGCACCCCATATTAATATCAAGACCTTTAAATCCTAGCTCGGCCATGCCAATACTCATTTGACGGAAATATTCGGGATTATCTCCCCAAATGTGTGCCACCATTGGCTGTTCGTCTTCTGTAAAAGTTAAACGCCCACGCACACTTTTCATGCCATCTGGATGACAATAGCTATCCGAGTTTGTAAACTCTGTAAAAAACACATCCGGTCGACCTGCTTTACTTACTACTTGACGAAAAACAACATCTGTCACATCTTCCATTGGTGCAAGTACAAAAAATGGTCGTGGTAAATCACGCCAAAAATTATCAATCATTTCAAACTCAATTCCTCTCACTATGGTTACAACTTGAACCTCTTGGTCTACACATCTAAAGCCTAAATTGCCACTTCTTTTACACTTATCCTCTGCTTCATCACTTATTTTAAACACAAGTTCATTTGAACATTTATCATATGTGATTGGTGATAAACGATAGTGAAAGCGACAATATTCATTTAAAACCAATCGTCCATTAGTCTTTTCTTCATATAAAAAAAGTAGGTGGCCTAGGTTTTTTCACAACAATAACGCTCTATTATACCAACTTCAACCAAGCCACAGCTTCACAATGCGTGGTTTGTGGGAACATATCGACTGGTTGTACTTCTTGTGTAGCGTATCCACCATCTTCTAAAATGCGTAAATCCCTCGCAAGTGTCGCTGGGTTACATGAGACATATACGACACGCTTCGGCTTCTGCTCAAGGATTGTTTGTAGCAATGCTTCGTCACAGCCTTTGCGTGGAGGATCGACGACTAATACATCAGCTGTTTTGCCTTCTTTGTACCACTTCGGAATAACTGCTTCAGCAGGGCCCGCTTCAAAATACGTGTTGTGTAGACCGTTGATTTCAGCGTTTCGTTTTGCGTCTTCAATCGCTTGCGGCACGATTTCTACTCCGAGTACTTGTTTTGCTTGTTTCGCTAAGAATAAAGAGATTGTCCCGATTCCACAGTAAGCATCGATCACGGTTTCTGTGCCAGTTAATTGTGCATAATCCAAAGCTTGTTGATATAACACTTCTGTTTGTTCTGGATTCACTTGATAGAATGAACGAGCAGATATTTCAAATCGCACATCTCCAATTAAATCTTCAATGACATCTTTGCCCCAAAGGGTAATCGTTTTTTCACCAAATATGACATTCGTCTTTTCATCGTTGACGTTTTGTACGATTGAGGTGACTTGCGGCAGGATTCGCTTAATCGCTGACACTGCTTCGACTTGTTGTGGGAATTTCTTTTTTTTCGTAATTAACACGACCATGATTTCGCCTGTGGCACGTCCTTTTCGGATCACAACATGACGCAACATGCCTTGGTGTGTTTTTTCGTTATATGGCGCAATGCCAAGGTGACCAAGTTCTTTTTTCATTTCACGAAGAAGGTCATCTGCTTCTTCCGTTTGGATGATACAAACATCGGTGTCTGCAATTTCATGCGAACGGGTTTGATAAAATCCTGCAACTACTCGCCCATCTTGTAAGCCAAATGGAATTTGAGATTTATTGCGATAACGCCATGGGTTGTCCATTCCTTTTACAGGATGTACAGGAACATGAGGTAATTTCGCTAAACGCTCCATCGCATTTTTGACCATTTGTTGCTTCCATTGAAGTTGTCCTTCGTAAGATAGATGCTGTACTTGGCAGCCGCCACATGTATCAAAGACATGACATGGTGGTGCTACCCGATGTTCAGATGGTTTAAGAATTTCGATTAGCTTCGCAAACCCATAAGACTTTAAGGTTTTTAAGACGTGCACTTCTGCTGTTTCACCAGGGAGTGCTCCCACAATAAATAACGGGTAGCCGTCTATTTTTGCGACACCTGCTCCGTCATGCGTTAAATCTTCTATATGAACCGTGATGCGGTCGTTTTTTTGTACTGGTAAAGACATTTAACTTCCTCCATTTCAATTACGTTTATTGTATCATGAGACCAAGAAGTAAGGAGAGTTTGTTGGCATGTTTTAAGTAAATCCACTATATCTTTACCTATAGTATTGGAACAATTTGAATGATGAATTCGTCTCTTGCAGAATCGGGGAATTAATATTGAAATCAACTCTTTTATCCACGGTCAGTATTTTTTATTCCTCTCGGCTTGTAAGAAGGTTTCAAATTTAGTTGAGAAATTGGGAGATACGAACACCCTTTTCTTAAACTCGATTATGGAAAAAGACAGCTGTTAAAATGATGTAATGGAATACGTAGCGATTGATATGAGTTCCACCATTCATATTGCATAGGAAGATACGGATGCCATTATCGAATATTTTCAAGTGGACTATAAAATGGAGGCTTTTGCGAATTGAAAAATGGACGTTCTTTCTGATAATCACAGCCTATTCGAAGTTGCTAAAATTATATTGGGACTGGGTGCTATCAGGGTTAAAATGGAAGCTACGTATATTGAAGGACATTGGGAAGTTACAGAGGTCACACCGATATGAGTGAGTTAAGGAGGAAGCAAATTGAATAAAAAACCAACCGTTAACGAGTATCCAACTTATTATGGTTCGTATATTGAGCGTGTGACAGAAGGGTCGTTAACACATATTCTTATGACACAACTAGAGAAAACCATAGCTTTGCTTTCAGGGGTAACTGAAGCTGAAGAAAATTTCCAGTATGCTACAGAGAAATGGTCACTGAAGGAAGTTATTGGTCATCTCACCGATACAGAACGCATTATGGCATACCGATTATTACGTATTGCTAGAGGAGACCAAACGCCACTAGCGGGATATGATGACGATCAATATGTAAAAGTAGGTGCTTTTCATGCCCGCTCCATGGTAGATGTACTCGATGAATTCATATCCGTCAGACAATCGACGGTGAATCTTATTAAAGGATTATCAGAAGATGCGTGGTTGAGAAAAGGGATTGCTAACAATGAAGAAATATCTGCTAGAGCTTTAGCATATATCATAGCAGGGCACGAGCTTCATCATATAACAATCATTCAAGAGAAATATTTATAGTAGTTCTTACTACTGCCCCCTCTTGTTTACTTGTATTTTTCAGCCTTTAGCTATCATAAAGATGAAAGTTCGATCTAATTGAATTTATCTTTTAATAACAACATGATTTTATGGCAGTTTGAACGAATTGATCTTAAACCGCTTGGAATTTCAAGCGGTTTTTAGTTCTTCCCATTTCTAATTTATTACCACTGGTGTAACAAAATCATGCATGGAGCTGGGTAATGTGATAAATTTTCGTGTCAATACTTGCCAAACTTATTATTGGAAGAATTCTTTCTCTCCTATTTATGGATTATCGAAATCATAGATTATAATGGATTCGGTTCATTGACAGTGAACGATTTAGATGGTGAATTCCTTGTTCACACAACCATAGTGATGATATTTCTTTCAAGTTACATTTTCACCTTTTGTATATTCATTGCTAATCGTTTAATCGGCCTAATTAACATGGCATTTGTGTTTTCAATTATTCCCCTTGTAATGCCGCATCAACAGCTGCCATCGCATGTATCTTCGTTGTATCGAATATTGGAATTTTTGAATCGGCTTGTTTCACAAGTAAGCCGATTTCAGTGCAACCCAAGATAATGCCTTCAGCTCCTTGATCAATCAAATTCTGAATCACTCTCTTATAGTATTCTCTTGATGTCGGTTGGATATCTCCAAAACATAATTCTTCAAAAATCACCCGGTTGATGCTTTCTCTTTCTTCTTTGTTTGGAATCACCACTTGTATCCCCATTGACTCAAGACGAGATTTGTAAAAGTCTTGCTCCATTGTATATTTAGTGCCGAGTAATCCAATCTTACGAATTTCTGCCTGTTGAATTTGATTCCCGGTAGCATCTGCAATATGTAAAATTGGAATTTGAATGTATGGTTCGATCGTTTGAACCACTTTGTGCATCGTATTTGTACAAATGACAATGAAATCTGCTCCTGCTTTTTCTAAAGACTTAGCCGCTTCTCCCAATACATGTCCAGCCTTTTCCCACTCCCCAGCCTTTTGCAAACGCTGCGTTTCATCAAAATCCACACTGAATAAAATGCATTTTGCTGAATGTAATCCACCTAATCTCTTATTTACTTCTTCATTTACTATTCGATAATATTCAACAGATGATTGCCAACTCATTCCACCTATTAATCCAATTGTTTTCATGAGACACCCCGCTCTTTTTTAGCTGTATGGTGACAACAAATATTTTCACCTACTTCTTACATTCACTAACCATGTTAAAATTCCTTTATTATTTTAGGTAGTTGGTTTTATTCCCGTTTTCTAGAAAGGTTCGGATAAATCTTGTTCTTCATATTACGTATAACTGCTTAGTTTTGATTAAGCCTTGTCACCCTTGCTTTTCGACAAAACAGCATGAAGAAGTAAGCGCAGAAAGCTTTTCCCTGTTTTACTGAAAACTGTTTTTAAAAAATAAATTTGAGGTTTATAATAATTGTTAAACTACCTCACAATTTTGTTTCCATAAATAAATAACAATTCGTAAATATTCTAGAAATACAAAAGGGAACTTCTCCTAACTAGGAAGTCCCCTTTTGTATTTGATGCGATAAAACTCTTACAATCACGTTGCGAAAAAATAGGTTGCGATTTGGATAATAGACTCTTTTAATCGCGAACTGATTTTATGATTTTAAGGCGTTGCTATGCATCTAATATACATTGTTGAGTACTTAGTAGCTACAACCAAAATATTGTTATCATCGTTCAAAAAAGAAAACCCTTACTAAAATCTAGCTAAAATAATCACTCTTAGACTACCTACCCGATGTATACACTTTCACATGTACCCGCTGCTGGCTCATAATAACAATGATTTTTATATTGACCAGTAAATGGTTGATTGTACCATGTGGGAGGACATGGGGCATATGGATTGAAATACCAAAGGGCGTACTTTCCAGGATGTTGTCTCCAGTAATCCAAATTCTGTTTAGCTAATCGTTTTTCAACTTCTCTAGCTCTTTGATAAAATAGATTTCCTTTTTGAACAGCTTCAAATGAATAGTTTCCTCCTTGCACTTGAAAAATAACATCATTAATTGATCTTAAATCTTTAAAGTCGATACAATTTGCTTTAAGACGATTAACGATTACATTTCCTACATATAACATCCCTTGTTTTCCTTCACCTACAGCTTCTGCTCTCATCATCCTTGCCATCAAGTCAATGTCTTTGCTTCGATAATTTACTCTTGTCATTTTTCCACCCCAATCCTATGGTATGAAAAAAGGTCTAAATTGTTGTCATTCATTCTAACTAACCATGCTGTTTTTAAAGTAAGAATAAACATGCGGCATTTATTCTCGCTTTATTGGTCCTACTATTTCTTTAGAAAACAAAAAGAGCCCCGATTCTTGACTGCTA
>JBFGKX010000114.1:0-7635 GCA_041576455.1 Paenisporosarcina sp.
AGAAGTACTGTAACTGTACACATCTTAAACGCTTATATAAGAATATCTCTTCATTTGATTCCAAGAGACGACCATCATCTTTTAATTAGAGAAGGAAATTCATGTAATGACCGCTTTCCGTGGGCTTGCGTAGAAATCATTCGAGCTATACTCGAGTAGATTTCGCCGTCTTCGCTGTCCCACAGGAGTCGGTCATTTCGTTCATGTATTCTTAAAGAGAGGACATGTAACTGTACATATCTTAAATGTTTATATAAGAATATATCTTCAATTGATATAAATAGTAAGATGGTTGGCTATTTCTGAAGACTCCTGCGGAAGAACGAAACAAGCTAGACCCCACAGGCTCAGCTGTCATCGACAGTTGAGTCGAGGAGGCTGGCGTTTCGTCCGCGGAAAGCGAAAGAACTAGCCGACCATCAATTTTTTCGTTAACGTGCAATAGAAAAGAATACAAACTTTAATTCTTTACTATTGATTCATATTCTTTGGACAACAATCTGAGAGGATGTAACAAAATTACTCTATTTCTCTTAATTTCTATGATATATGCAACAAATTGAGTTCTAAAGCACCCTCGTAAACTTAATCTATTCAGTGTGAGTGGCACTTTTAGTCTCAACATGCAGAGGTAATAAAAAGGTGAAAGCTGCTATACAAAGTATGGCTAAGCTTGAGGCTCTCAATTTTATTTTAATTTCATAATCATAGCTATTCCATTTTGGGACATCTTATAAGAAAGAAAAAGGTACTTGAGGTGATGTCTATGATAATTGAAAGGTCATATGAGTGGAAAGAAGGGTTCATAGAGCGGTTGGAAAATCGGGAAACTTGGGATAATTGGAATTTATATAAGATGAGTTATGACGTAGTAAAGGAGAATTTAATTACAGAATTTACGGGTCTGCAATCGCCTAAATATTTACCGAACTTAACCCCACTTCCGCATCAATTGGGAGTAGCCGAAACGGTTATTGAAAGAATGAATGGGAAAGCAATTTTAGCAGATGAAGTGGGGCTTGGGAAAACCATTGAAGCTGGATTGATTTTGAAAGAATATTTAATTAGAGGGATTGTCAAAAAGGCGTTAATTCTGGCTCCGGCTTCTCTAATCAACCAATGGATTGAAGAGTTGAATTATAAATTCTATATTCCTGCGATGTCTTTTAGAAAAAATTATAATTTGGATCATTGCAATATCGTCGTGATGAGCATAGATATGGCTAAAAGAAGTCCTCATAAAGAACAAATCTATGGGCAAGATTATGACTTAATCATTATCGATGAAGCACACAAGTTGAAAAACCATAAAACGAAAAATTATGAGTTTGTACAAGGGCTGAAGAAAAAGTTTTGTTTGTTATTGACGGCCACACCAATTCAAAACAATGTGTTTGAATTGTTTCATCTCATTTCATTGCTCAAACCTGGTCATCTGGGGGATTATGAGACATTTCAATCCTCATTTTCCGCTAGCAAACATAATTGGGAACAAAATGATTATTTAAAAGAATTGGTGAATCAAGTGATGGTCAGAAATCGAAGACAAGACACGGGCATTGAATGGACGAACCGTCGTGTGCAAACCATTCCCATTCAGTTTACCCAAGAAGAGAAAGAAATTTACGAAATGATTTTAGAACTTAAGAACGTATCACCAGTGTTTTCGAGTCCGTTTTCCATGATTACGCTACAAAAAGAAATGTGTAGTAGTAAAGAAGCTACCTATTTAACGTTGAATGCTTTACGTCAAAAATGCACAGAACCAAAAGTGGTTCAACACGTTGAAGACATCATTCAAAAGTTGGTGGTATTGGAGATTAACGCAAAAGCAGAAAAAGCGTATGAAATTATTTCGGAAGCCAATGATAAGGTCATTCTCTTTACTGAATATCGAGCGAGTCAAGCGTATTTACAATGGTTTTTACATTCAAAAGGAATTAGCAGTGTGATTTTTAATGGGAAATTTAAAGCGAGTAAACGGGATTGGATGAAACAATTGTTTAAAGACCATGCTCAAGTACTCATCGCTACGGAATCTGGTGGTGAGGGGATTAACTTGCAATTTTGTCATCATGTCATTAACTACGATTTGCCTTGGAATCCTATGAAGTTAGAGCAACGAATTGGACGTGTCCACCGTCTTGGTCAGGAACATGATGTTCATATTTACAACCTTGCAATTCAACAGACCATTGAAGAAGATATTCTGGAGTTGCTCCATGTGAAGATTGATGTCTTTGAAAAAGCGGTGGGTGAGTTAGATAATATTTTAACCACTTACAAACAAACAATTTGATCGGAAAGTGACAGGTCCATCAAAGGAGGATTTCCATGTATCCGCAACAGATTCATGCGTATTTACACAAGTTTTTTCAAGAAAATAATTGTCCTGTTTTACATGAAAATGACCACTATTTGACCGTTCAATTAACAATTGAGATGGATAAGCGAATCATGAATCGGCCATTTTATTGGAAATACTTAGAAAATACTGATGGAGTGCCGAATCCAGCACAACTAACATTGATTACGGATCAAAATAACCTAGTAGAAGAGATTAAAGGGGAGGTTGTACACTTTGGTTCTCCTCGCCTCAATCAATTATTTCAACAAACAAAAGAATTGGGTGCATTTGTGCAAATGTATGAAAAGGTGAATGATCAATCTCAATCAAGAACTATGTTAACGCCATGGTTGGGCGTTAATTATAAAGTTACGTATTCCAGCGATCAAACGAAAGAAATGCTGTACTCGTTCGGAATTAACTTAATGACAGGCCATCTTGTCGATAATTTTCAAGAAACGGTCAGTGAATTAGACTTGGATGCAAGGATGTCTGAGCATGCGTTTGATTTAATGACAATCATCAAGCCCCTTCGTGCCCTGGAACGATTGGATGGGAGGATTGATCACATAATCCAACAAGATAATCATGACTGGGCAGAAGAAGCTCAATTGAGATGGAAAACAGACCGCGACGTATTGGAACACTTCTATGAAGCGGTCGAGCACAAGCCAGTAAGTTATGAGTTGGAGAAAAAAGCAATGGAAGAACAATACCAGACAAGGATTCACGTTGATGTTGTCAACGGAGGGTTATTTTATTTGAAATCGATGTAAATAAAGCAGTCGTGTAAATTTACCAAGGTAGAAAAGAGATGAAAAATGGGACTTGGTCTCATTTCTCATCTCTTTGTTTGATTGTATAGAGTAGTGCATTCACTCAAAAAATCCTTTAAATAGTAGACTAACAACACTGATGGTGATGAGGAAAAGAGCAAGTTCATTAGTTTTCAAATAAAAATACATACTTTTTACAAACACCCGTATTCGTCTGTTGATTGTAATCTGTATAGTCAATCCATCGTGATTTTTTGTATCTCGTTTCAATTCTTTCATGTAAATCTTCTTCGATTTTCCTCATAAGTTGAAAGACTCTTTCAGTAGACATGTTAAAATGACTGGCTGCGAGTTCATAAGGGGAATGCGTCACTAGAAGTTGAAGGAATTGATCTACTGAATCTGCTTTATCGGCCAGTTGATCTTCTTCATTCACAATGTACTCATAAAGTTCTCTCAATTCTTTAGAAATCCGCCCGATTTCGTTTCTCTGTAAAAAACCCTTTAATCGTTCATTCATATCTGTACCTCGAAGAATAGATTTTTAGAAAAAGTAATCAAAAATAAGCGAGTACTGAAAGTATTACCAACTTGCTTTTTTTACTCCGGGTAATTGTCCTTTGTGAGCCAATTCCCTAAAAGTAATACGTGATAAGTTGAATTTTCGCATATATCCTCTTGGTCTGCCAGTCACTGCACATCTGTTTTTTAACCTAGTTGGAGAAGAGTCCTTAGGTAGCTTGTTTAACGCTACATAGTCACCTTTCTCTTTCAACTCTTTGCGAAGAGCCGCATAATGTTCAACCATCTGTTGTTGTTTTTTAGCTTTAGCCACTTTTGATTTTTTAGCCAATTGAAGACCTCCTTAACGGTAGTAGTAATCATTACGTTTTATAAAACCTTAAAATTTTTTACTTCGTTTCTCTATGCAACGTTACTTTTTTTAATCGTGGACAATATTTTTTTAGTTCAATACGTTCTGGGTTATTTCGTTTATTCTTCTTTGTAATGTAATTGCGGTCACCAGTCTCGGTACACGCTAATGTGATATTTACTCTCATAGTTTCTTCCTCCTTCATATTTAATTCAATGTGCTACATCGGTTAAGCGAACCGTGAAATTCAATGGCCACTTGTCAGAACGATTCTTAAAATAGCATCTATTCAACTAGTTTAAGATCTTTTGATTGTATTTCTTAAGTGATATTCTAACAATTTGTAAAGCGTGTCTGTTGTTTATGTCTTATTTTGCTTCAACAAACGCTGGAAGAGGGTCAAGTAGTTTTGTCCAGTCACTTTGCATTTCTTCATCAGTTACTAAACAGGCATCGAGCTCTGCCTCGATTTCTTCTCTATTCATATCTAGGCCGATCCAAACCATTTCAGTTTGTCGATCCCCATGAACTTCATCCCATCTTGCAGCGATAGAAGGATCTTCTTTTCGTAATTGTTCTTGCTCTGATTTTGGTAAAGAAGAGATCCAATAACCAGCACCTTGTAGTTGGAGAGAGGAACCGGCTTGAGACAATAGCCCTGCCATGTCATTTCGAGTTGCCAACCAGAAGAATCCTTTCGATCGAACAATTTCTTGAGGGAAATTGGTTAACCAGGCGTACCATCGCTCTGGGTGGAATGGGCGCTTTCGTTTATAGACGAATGATGAGATTCCATATTCTTCTGTTTCCGGTACATGTTCTTCGTTTAATTCTTTAATCCATCCAGCCCCTTGACTGGCTTGTTCAAAGTCAAATAGGTTCAAGTTAAGGATTTCAGAAGGTGAAACTTTTCCGTTTTCAATAGGAATAATTATGGCATCAGGATTCAATTTCACTAAAAAAGATTTAAAGGCTTCCATATATTCAGATGTGACTAAATCTGTTTTACTAACCAGTAAAATGTTTGCAAACTCAATTTGATCAATTAATAAATCTGATATATCACGGAGGTCATTAGGATCATCCGTTTGTTTACGTTCCAGAAGGGTTTCTCCACTTTCATAGTCCTTCCAAAAACGGTAGGCATCTACAACTGTCACCATCGCATCTAACCGACAATATTGAGATAAATCAATCCCGATTTCTTCATCAATATATGTGAATGTTTGTGCTACAGGAATTGGTTCAGAGATCCCAGTGGACTCAATCACTATGTAATCAATATCCCCTTGCTTCGCAAGCTTTTCCACTTCGATGATCAAATCTTCGCGCAACGTGCAACAAATACACCCATTTGTAAGCTCGACTAACTTTTCTTCTGCACGTGAAAATCCACCATTCTGTATTAATTGCGAGTCAATATTTATTTCACTCATGTCATTTACAATAACCGCGATTTTCTTGCCTTCTTTATTTGCCAATAAGTGGTTTAAGACAGTTGTTTTTCCTGCGCCTAAATAACCACTTAACACAGTAACTGGAATCTGAGTATTCATTTTTTAAATTCATCTCTCATTTCTAAATAGTAATCATTACGATTTAAAGGATACATCGAATTTAGATAAAGTGCAAGAGAAATGTAAAACATCGTGAAGAATATTAAACTTCTTAAGGTATGAACTACAGCGCAGCTAGAAATAATGAATCTTTAAGCTCTGTTAAAGATTTGTGTTGATTTCAGGGGACACGTCGAAACATGAAAGGGCGTAGGAATGGCAATCAACTGTCCTGTTATACAAAGACATGAATTAGTTGTAATTTATTGAGATTTAGTTGTAATTATCATTAGGTTAGTTGTAATTTTTTAAAGTTTAGTTGTAATTTTAATAAATTGAGCTCTGTTTAAGGACAGTTTTTATAGAAACAAATATCAACAACATTGTATAACGCGTATCTGAAACAAAAAAGGTGGAGTGGGGTAGCGATGAATGAGTTAATTAGAGGGAAATTAATTGAAATTGAAGATACGTTTCATGTGAAGGTCTTGTATGCGGTAGAATCGGGTAGCCGAGCATGGGGGATTCCTTCAGCGGCTAGTGATTATGATGTGCGGTTTATTTATATTCACCATCCACATTGGTACCTGTCTATTGATCCTCAAGGAATCGGAATGAAGAAAGATGTAATTGAGTTGCCGATTAATAACTTCCTGGATATAAGCGGATGGGAGTTAACAAAAGCTTTAAGGCTCTTTAGAAAAAGTAATCCATCATTTTTGGAATGGATGAAGAGCGATATTATTTATGTTCAAGAGAGCTCATTTATTCAGAAGTTGCGTTCCTTGGAAACAGAAATTTTTGATCCTACCGCTAGCTTACACCACTACATAAACATGGCCAAAAAGAATTCCCGCGATTATTTACAAGATCCAAAAGTGAAGATGAAGACGTATTTCTATGCGCTACGATCTATAGTAGCTTGTAAGTGGATTGAGAAATATAAAACCGTACCAGCGATCAATTTTACTGAATTAATGGAAGCCGTAATTGTAGACCCCGCATTAATTCATGAAATTGATGTTCTTATAGCAGGAAAGAAGGCAGGTGGGGATTTCGAAACAGGACCAAAACTTCAGCTCACCCATCACTTTTTAGAGACTGAAATTGTGCGAATGGAAGCATACCTAAAAACACTTCCATCAACTACGAAAGATTCGACAGAAAAACTGGATGAATTATTTAGATGTACGTTAAAAGAGTTCTGGGGGTGAAAAAATATATTCTCTTACGCTTAAATTAGACAGGGAGTGTGATGAAGTTTAAATATAAGTCCTTGTCGCTTAAAGTATCTACTTAATTTATCCATGAAAAATCAAAACACTTAATGTGTATTACGATTTCTCATTTTTAGCAATCTGTACAACAATCAATCTGACTGCGTTCTCTTCGATTTCTTAATTTTTTTACAATCAGTTGACCTAAACTTAATCTTTCCGTACACTTCTCGATTTGACGGAAAGAAGACTGCTCTTTGATTTGGTGATTTAATTCCATTTTTTTCGCTTCCATCATTTGTTGAATTTCATAATGATTAAACATCATCTCATCCTTTCATAAGTAGAATGTAGTTTCATCAAAGGATCACTATTTGATATATACAAATGTAATCACCTCTTACTTTATGTATATGAATATTAATTGTAAAATGCAACTAAATAAGATAAAAAGTTGGAAAAAATTACTCGTCTTAAGAATTCATGTTTTCCGTGACTTTTTAGGCTTCCATACGTCTGTAATACAATGTACCTTTAGTGAAGGAGTGAGAAGATGAAAAAATTCTTAGTGATTCTGTTGCTGTTAGGAATGGCTGGGTATGGACTTTATTATGTCGGCACGGATGTTGCTTCAGATAAACTAGTAGGTTCTGTTTCTACGGAGCTTGAAGACAGTGGTCAAATGAATAAAGTAAAATCCTTTATCGAAAATGACTCTGAATTAATGGAAATGATGAAGCAAGCGGAGTCTGTGGATGAAAGCACGTTGGCATTTACCTCAAAAGGACAAGCTACACGAGTCCTAATTGAAAAAGTGGGCATAGCCAAACTTCAAGATCTGCAAGCTAAAGTTAAGAATGGGACC
>JBFGKX010000115.1:0-7620 GCA_041576455.1 Paenisporosarcina sp.
AATAATTGAAACACTTAAAATGGCGAGTCAACCCGTTAAAGGAACTGATTTAGCAAATAAATCAGGTGTTAGTCGTCAAGTGATTGTAGGCGATATTACTTTACTCAAAGCGCGAAACGAACCAATTTTGGCGACTAGCCAGGGGTATGTTTATATGAAGAATTCAACCGAAACTCACGTATTTGAACGTCAAATTGCTTGTGTACATATGCCTAAGGATGCACGCGAAGAATTATATACGCTCGTCGACGCTGGCGTGATGGTAAAAAACGTCACTGTTGAGCATCCAATATACGGCGAATTGACAGCATCTATTATGGTCGCGAACCGACATGAGGTAGATCTTTTTTTAGCTAAGGTCGAAGAAACTGGTGCTAGTTATTTGTCTGAATTAACTGATGGGATTCATTTACATTTAATCACCGCAACATCCCATGAATATATTGAAGCTGCCGTTAAGGGAATGCGTATCAAAGGATTTTTAGCTAATGAGGAATGAAGCGTTTTCTTTTAATTAAGAGAGTTATCACATTACTCGAAAGAA
Organism: Paenisporosarcina sp.; assembly: GCA_041576455.1. Classification (GTDB taxonomy): domain Bacteria; phylum Bacillota; class Bacilli; order Bacillales_A; family Planococcaceae; genus Paenisporosarcina. Next base: position 545 of record JBFGKX010000115.1, read on the forward strand.
ATTAATTGGGTATAATCCAATACAGAGAGTGACTATGAACCTTATTTCGGGCACACAAAAAGGAATGACTGCAGTGGATGCTGTCATTCCTTTTTGTATGTAAAGTATGTACCGAGTGATTTCACTTCGCACCCTAGTGCACGGAGTTCATCTTTCGCGCCTTGCATCATAGGTGTTTGTTCATCTTCTAAAATATCCATAATGAAAAAATAATGACCTAGACCTGTCTTTAAAGGCCGAGATTCAATTTTACTTAAATTTAATTGACGCCAGGCAAATACAGATAATACTTGATGTAGCGCACCAGATCGATCATCTACAGGCAACTGAATCATCAGTGTCGTTTTTGGTGTATCTTCATGACCTTTTCGATTTAGCCTCGTGTTAACTTTTTGCAGAACGAAGAAACGCGTATGGTTAAAATGAAAATCATGAATATTTGGCTCTACAATATTAAGTCCATACTTTTTCGCAGCAAAATCATTGCCAATCGCAGCGATTGTTCGTTCTGGATGTTCTGATACAAACTTCGCTGCTGCTGCAGTCGATGTCGTTTGCTCTAGCGGCACACCACGAAAACGATAATACAAATACTTGTGACATTGAGCGAGTGCGTGAGGATGTGAATAGACATTTTCGAGTTCTTGCCACTTCTCCAATTGAGTCGGATGAACCATTAAATGTTGTTTAATTGGAGATAAAATCTCTGCTGATACATGCAATTCTACATCATGAAATAAGTAATCAATCGTTAATGGGACAGAGCCTTCTAATGCATTTTCAAGAGGCACAACCGCGTATTCTACTTCACCATTCGCCACAGCTTCAATACAATCTGGGATTGTTGCATATGGCATTAACCATTCCCCTTCAAAAACTTCTCCTGCCGCTAAGTGTGTAAATGATGCTTCAGGTCCTAAATAAGCTACACGTGATTCCCAATCTTGCTTTCCCATGACAAACACTCCTTAAGAAGCACCAGAACTAATGACTTCCGCTGACTCCACAAAATCTAACCGCTTTAGTTGTTGAAGTAATTCATCTAATTGCATATTCATTGCCGTAACATCTAGCGATAGTGTCACATTGGCACGCCCTTGAATGGGAATTGACTGATGTATCGTCAAAACGTTACAATGCGCTTCAGCTACAGTATGTAGCAAGGTGGCGAGTGTTCCCTTGCGATCTTCCAATTGTAAAAATATCGTTAAAATGCGTTCACGTACAATAGAATGAAATGGAAAGACAGCATCTCGATATTTATAGAAAGCGCTACGTGATAAATCTACTTTTTTCACCGCGTCCCATATTGACGCAACTTGCCCGTTTTGCAACAACTGCTTGGCTTCAAGCGTTTTTTGCATGGCTTCTGTCAATACATCTTCACGAACTAAAAAATATCGTTGTTCAGATACGTCTTTCATCTCTCCATCCTCACTTTCTATTCGATGAATTCAAATTCGAATTCAAGAAGTCTTACCGTATCTCCATTTTCCGCGCCACGTTCACGTAGTGCTTCATCAACACCCATACCACGTAATTGACGTGCAAAACGACGAATTGAATCTTCACGGGAGAAGTCGGTCATTTTGAATAAGCGTTCAATTGATGATCCACTTAATACATATGCACCATCATCATCACGTGAAATTTCAAACCCGTCACGTTCAGATTGATGTTTGTAAAGAACTGTTTTATCCGACTCTTCAGCAGCCATTTCATGAAGTAAGAATTCTTGTGTTACTTCTAATAAATCTGCTACCGCAAATAAAAGTTCGTTTAAGCCTTTACGAGAAAGTGCTGAAATCGGGAAAATTTTCACATCTTCCGGTAACTTCTTACGGAATTCTGCTAAGTTTTCTTCTGAATCAGGCATGTCCATTTTATTCGCCACCACTAATTGTGGTCGCTCAGTTAAACGCAAGTTATATTGACGAAGTTCATCGTTAATTGTTAAATAATCCTCATATGGGTCGCGACCTTCTATTCCAGACATATCAATCACATGTACTATGACACGTGTACGTTCAATATGACGTAAGAATTGATGACCTAGACCAACACCTTGGCTTGCCCCTTCAATCAGACCTGGCAAGTCAGCCATTGCAAAACTACGGCCATCCGTTGTTTCAACCATTCCTAAGTTCGGAACAATGGTTGTGAAATGATACGCAGCGATTTTAGGTTTTGCAGCAGATACGACCGATAACAATGTGGATTTACCAACACTTGGGAAACCAACTAATCCTACATCCGCTAATACTTTTAACTCTAATACAACTTCAATTTCTTGTCCCGGCTCTCCTTTTTCAGAAAGCTCCGGTGCAGGGTTTTGAGGCGTTGCAAAGCGTGAGTTCCCTCTTCCGCCGCGTCCACCTTTGGCAATCACTGCTTGTTGGCCATGCTCAACTAAGTCTGCAATTACCGGCCCACCTTCTTCAGCCATTACAACTGTACCAGGTGGAACTTTAACGATTAAATCTTCCGCGCCACGTCCATGCATATTTTTACTTTGGCCGTGATCTCCACGATTTGCTTTAAAGTGTCTTTTATAGCGGAAATCCATTAACGTACGTAATCCTTCTTCTACTTCAAAGATGACATTTCCTCCGCGACCTCCATCTCCACCTGCAGGACCACCATCTGGTACATACTTTTCACGACGAAACGCGACCATACCATCTCCGCCATCTCCGCCTTTTATGAATATCTTTACGTGATCGACAAACATAGACTATCCCTCCTTGTTTTCTTCTATATGAAAACGCCATTTGTTGGTCGTTTTACATTCATGAGTAAGTGTAACTAGTGTATCATTTATCATTTCATGCTGAATGGATTCCCATCCTCCAACAGCTTCATATGTTACTTTAACTTGAGACGAGTTGCATTCAATGTGAATATTGATTTGTTGTTCGATAAATGGGTTTAACTGTGGATGCAAAAATTTCGTTGCTTCTTCAAACACATCTCGAATGGGTTGGTCTACTTTGGGGTTACATGCACTTTCAATATGACTAGTGATGTTTACCTGAAAACCTGGATATCGCCAATTCGCAGTTTGAAGCCACTCATACGTAAACGGGCTGTTTAACCTCGATAAATCATAAAACGCTCTAGCTTCAGAGGTGTAGTCATCAATGGCCGCTTTCGCCTCTTCCAGTCGTGCTAAATCAATATTCATTTTGATAAGCTGCAACTGATTTAAAAAATCATGTCGTGCAAATCGCAATGCTTCATTTACTGAAAACGGTTTGTCGGTCATTTATCACACTCTCCATTATGCTAGTCTCATTTCCTTAGTATACCAAGAAATGAAGTGATTTTGTTGTAAAAACTAAAAGTGCAAAGCATCACTCTGGCCAACGCTTGCGCGACATGCACTGATCCAAAAATCTGCTTTCGCATAAGAGGACTACTTTAAGGACAAATTAGCGAATACAGTTCCTCTACTCAAAGGTTCATCGTCTTGATTTTTACACTTTTTTAAAATAAAAAAAAGGACTGCAGTTATGCAGTCCTTTGGCTGTTGGAATTAAGCTTCTTGAGCTACAGGATATACACTAACTTTTTTCTTGTCGCGGCCATAACGCTCAAAGCGTACAACTCCGTCAACTTTCGCAAAAAGTGTGTCATCTCCACCACGGCCTACGTTTTCACCTGGATAAATTTTAGTACCGCGTTGACGGTATAAAATTGAACCACCTGAAACTGTTTGACCATCAGCACGTTTAGCGCCAAGGCGTTTTGATTGTGAGTCACGTCCGTTACGAGTCGAACCTACTCCTTTTTTCGATGCGAAAAACTGAAGATCTAATCTTAACATCATCTGTTTCACCCCCTACTTTTTGAAGGTTATTTTTATATGCTGTCCATAATCTTGTTCAATCGTTTGTAAAGAAACAATCATTGCTTGTACAATTAATTGCACATTTTCCATCTTCATTTGATCGAGGTCTTGAGAAAACGAGACTTTGAGAAACCCACCGTCTTGCCCTTGCTTCACTTCAGGAATTACATTCGTAAGTTCTACAATTGCATTGACTGCTCCAAAAGAGACAGCTGTTGCAGCAGCACACACTAAATCTTTTCCATGTTCAGCAAATTCTGCATGACCTTTCATTTCAAAAGAAAGAATATGATCTGATTGATCTTTTTCAATCGTTACTTGAATCATCTTTTACACATCTTACAGATTGATTGAATCAATCACAAGTTTTGTATAAGGTTGACGATGACCTTGTTTACGATGGTAGTTCTTTTTCGCTTTGTATTTGAAAACAGTGATTTTTTTAGCGCGGCCGTTTTTCACGACTGTTGCTTTAACTGTTGCACCTTCCACGAAAGGAACGCCAACTTTCACGTTGTCTCCACCTACGAATAATACTTTATCAAATGTGAAAGTATCTTCAGCATCAACACCTAATTTTTCGATGTAGATTTCTTGACCTTTTTCAACTTTGATTTGTTTTCCACCAGTTTCGATAATTGCGTACATTTTACTGCACCTCCTCTTAGACTCAGACTCGCCTTAAATAAGGTGATCTTTTCAGATACTTAAACCTCTTCAGTGCGGTTGTAGTAGCACGGGTGCTACAAACAATAACATTAAAACTTTACCATATTGCTAAGGCAGCGTCAACTGCTTCGTAACAATTTTATAGAATGCTTCTTCATATTTTCGGTATTGCCATGTTCGAATATTTTGATAAGCAATGAAAGTGAAAATGAGCACAAGATGGAGTTGGTTATATGCGACTAAAATCATTAATGTGGCGGCACTAATGGATAATGCTAAATACGTGTCGTGAAAACGTTTTGGCATAATGGCTTTTAGCGCTTGTCCTCCATCTAATGGTAAGATTGGCAGTAAATTAAGCACGAGAATGGTCAACTGAACTTCGTTAAAAAAAGCTTGTCCTGGAAAATGGAAAGGTTGTGCAATTAAAAAAAGCAGTGCCGTTGCCAGTGGTCCCGAAATGGCAATGAGCCATTGATAATGAATCGGTGCAACATGTAAATTTTTAATCGTAATTTCGCCACCATAAGGAAGAATGGTGCAACGTGTTAGTTTAAGGCCTGTCCATTTAGCAGCTGCAATATGTCCACATTCATGAATAAGTAGCGACCCAAAAATAATGCTATAATTCGCAAGTTGTGCCGTTGCAATGAGGTATAAAACGATAGGAATCATAATCGGGTGCATCCGAATTTTAGTGTAGAACATCCGTCATCCATTCTTTAATCGCAGACGGTTCAAGATTCTCTCCACCACGCTCTACTTTCACAAACATCGAGCCTGGTTTCACTTCTGCGAGTAAATCATTCGCTGCAACAGCTGTATATGGAAGATTTGAAAAGTTTTCAACAAAGCCGTACGTCACAGTATCTCCACTATCATACAAAATTGTCATCGTTTTTCCCGTATGGCGCGTGTGTCCTGTAAACAGAATTATGCCATCTTCCCGAGCTAATACTTGAATCGGTGTTCTATAAGAAACGAGCACTCCTTGTTCATAAGGTTGTAGCGACTCGTACGTAGCCATTGTCGGCGTCATAGGGTCTTGTGTCGGCGGAGCGGAAACAGGAATGAGATCAGGTTTTGCCATCGACGGAAACTGAGCGAGGACAAACTCGCGTACCAATTGAAGGTCTTTTCCTTGGGTAAATACTGTCCGAATTTGTGAAGTTTGGCCATCACGTTCTTGAATTTGAATAAGTGCAATGATGCCAACGGTGAATATGCATGCGAAGATCCATTTTTGTGCAGATTTCATGCCGCAGCCCCCCTTTTCGGGTAGTATATGCAGGGGTGAATGTGGACATGACATGCGGGAGAAATGAAATGCAAGGGATTTTGTATGGGACTGGGGCAACTTTTGTTTGGACTGGGGCAACTTTATCGGTGATTGGGGCAACTTTTGCATTAACTAGGGCAACTAACCAATCATCTCCTAACGTTTCTTCATTTCCGCTCTTAAAAATTGTTCCAGTAACCCTGGCTCAAATCTCAATTGATAGTTTCGGTTTCGATTGGTTCCATAACTTTCTTCAGAAACTTGCTTTAATATCCGTTTCACTAAATATTTATCCTCAATCGCAAGCCACCAGTTTACCTTAGCGCTCGTGATCTCTCTTCCAAATAATAATTGATATTCTTGCAAGGTCGCTAAATGGGCATGTTTATCTCGACAACCACATCGAATACATACCCACGTCGAATAAATTCGCTTCATCCCGACACTAAAACACATTGAACATCTGACGCCTGGGCGCAAATTTTGCTTATCAATGTTTAATCGCTCAAACAATTGTTTATCATACACGTCTACACCATCGCTTTTCATTAATCTACGGGCCACTTTCAAATCCTCACTACTTAACCTATCGTTGCTCAATCGCTCCATTTTTTCTAACATATCCACTAAAGCATCAATAGGGATTGCCGGAAATAGCCGAGGAGCTTCGACCACGAGTCCTGAGCGACTGACAAGGACGATAATTCCGTGCACATGCACATGTACTTGTTTCCTGTGAAGACGTCTCTGCACCACTTTAATCGCACGTTGCAGTTGCAGTTCAGGGTTACGCATCCCTTCTTTTTTTCCTTCTCCAGTCACGCGATAAAATTGGTGATTGTCAGCTCCAAAATGAAATTCTCCAATCATATTTTTCACTTCTAACACACAAATAAATCGCGGATTTACTACAATGACATCAAGTTGAGCTCCATCCATAATGACATTGTGAAATACCCTTGTTTCTCGAGACATGTGCGATTCCCTTATATAACGAAGGACTTTCTCTTCACCTGCAAATCCTGCTTTGGTTGCACGGTAATGACTTTCAATCAATTGAATATTTCCCATTCGTGAATGCAAGACACACATTCGCAAAACATTATAATCCATTGTTTTTGAATTATTCAGTCTACTCACCCCCTAAAAAAATCCTCCACTTAGTAGAACGTGGAGGATTCAGCTCATTTATTTAGAAAAGATTGCTTTTAGTTTTGTAAACATTCCTTTGCGTTCGTGATCCATAGACATTAAAGGAACAGATTCGCCTAAAATACG
>JBFGKX010000116.1:0-7460 GCA_041576455.1 Paenisporosarcina sp.
CGTTACGAATTTAGTTGACGTTTTGCTGTTCAGTTTTCAAGGTTCATTTCGTTGGTCACTCTCGCGACAGCAACTTTTATATCTTAGCAAATTCAGTTTGTCATGTCAACAAAAAGTTTTGCTTTTTTATTTTTGTTTGCCGCCTGTTTTAGCGACTTCATTACTATATCGTCTTTCGAAATCAAAGTCAATAACTATTTCAAAATATTTTTTATTGCTTCGGAAGGACAAGTATTAATATACACCCTCTTGATTTATAAATCAAGAGGGTTTTTAATAAATTTGTTTTTTAATCTTTTAATATCAACCACAAACAGCACTATGCCTGTAATTACAATAATTCCTCCAAAAACTTGTGTAGCAATCAAATTCTCTTTAAATACATAAAAGGCTAAAATTGCAGCTCCAATTGGTTCAAATAAAATCGCGATTGATATAACATTTGTTGATACATATCTTAAAGACCAATTAAAAAATGTGTGTCCTAATAAATTAGGGACAATTGCTAATAGGATAAACCATAGCCAATCACTTTGTGAATATGGTCCAAATGATTCCCCTTTTAATAAGACGTATATGAATAATGTAATCGTGCTAACTCCATAAACAATAAATGTGTATGTAACAAGGGATAGCCTTTTGCGTACATCTTGTCCGAATAATAAATAAGCTGTCACTAATGCACAAGCAATTAACGCTAACATATCACCATATAAAGCAGAGCTATTAATATGAAAGTCTCCCCAACTTATTAAAATGGAGCCCCCAATTGCAATTAGTCCAGATAAGATTGTTTTAAGTGATAAACGTTCTTTAAAGAAGAAGTACGTTCCCATGAATGCAAATAATGGTTGCAATGTAACTAATACAGTTGAACTTGCGACCGAGGTGTAATTTAATGATTCAAACCATAAGATAAAATGAAAGGCTAAAAAAATTCCTGCAATCAAAGAAAAAATCCAATCTCTTTTTGTTAGCCGTTTTAATTCGATTGTGTATTTCCATAAGAAGATTGGTGCCATGATTAATACTGAAAATAACATACGATAAAATGCAATTACTCCAGCGTCAGCATCTGCAAGTTTTACAAAAATAGCTGATAATGATACCGCAATAACACCAATAATAATTGGTATGTATGGGGAAACTGGTGGCTGGTCCATGGATTTCATTTATTCTTCTCCCCCAAATCAATTGTTATTATAATCTGAAAAAAGGTACTATATAAGTAATCCTTCATATTGTTTCATTTCCACTCAAGTACTGCAAGGTCGTTTTTTTAAAGGAGGATGTATATGGATGATTTAATCGTTGATGGTTTTGTTCATACTGAAATTTTAATGAAGTTAGGATTGGCGGCTTTACTAAGTTTAGTCATTGGAGTGGAGCGAGAATTAAAAAAGAAACCAGTTGGGCTTAAAACCAGCTTAGTGATTGCGACTTTTAGTTGTCTCCTCACTTATATATCCATAGAGTCCGCCTATTTAACTGAAGCGAGAGATGGGGTCAATATTACAATGGACCCTTTACGACTCGCTGCTCAAATAGTAAGTGGCATTGGCTTTTTAGGAGCAGGTGTTATTTTACGTAGAGGTAATGATAGCATTACTGGTTTAACTACTGCTGCTATGATTTGGGGAGCTGGCGGAATTGGCATTGCTGTTGGAGCAGGTTTTTATATTGAAGCAACTATCTGTGTACTAATCGTATTAGCCGGAATTGAACTACTTCCTCCGCTTGTATTAAAAATAGGTCCACGGAGATTGCGTATGAAAGAACTTAATCTAAAAATTCTTATCTCCGAATCATCAGAAATTAAAAACTTGGTTTCGTTTTTCAATACTAAGGATATAGTAGTTGAACAAATACGCATTAAAGACATTCCACTTTCTGGGCAGCAATTAAAAAATGAAATCGATATGCGTTTATCCGCTTTACCCCAACACGATATTTTAAGTCTTTATAATAGTGTTCATTCACTTCCATATGTTGATCGAGTCGAGCTAGAAATTATATCTTAATAGGAGGTTATTATGAAGGGATTTTTCGGATTACTTAAAGAGGGGAACAAACCTTCTTTACTTGCAGCAATTATTAATACCATTATAGCCATTTTAAAAGGTGGGGCTTTTATGATCACTGGAAATGTGGCAATGTTTGCTGAAATGATGCACTCAATCGGAGATGCAGCTAACCAATTTTTCGTGTTTATTGGCTCTGCGCTTTCTAAGAAGGCTCCCACAAAGAAATTCCCAAAAGGCTTTGGACGGGTCATTAATTTAGTTTTATTATTTGCCGTAATTATCGTTGGCATTTTAGCTTATGAAGCCATTATTGAAGGCTGGCATCACATACAACATCCTACTGCCTCCGGAGGATTTTTAATAATCGTGGGAGTTTTATGTATCTCAAGTATTTTAGAATTGTTCGTTCTATACAAAGCAGGAAAAGAAGTGTTACATGAATCGCAAATCGAGTCGAAAGGTTTAGAGCCATTAACGAAAAGTTTTACCTATTTAAAATATGCTAAACCTGCAACCAAACTGGTATTTATGGAAGACTTAGTAGCCACTAGTGGAAATATTTTAGCGTTAATTGCCGTTTTAATCGCACATTATACAGGATATATTCAAGCTGAAGGTATTGTATCAATTATCATTGGCTTAATGATGTTCTACGTGGTAGGTCGCATTTTCCTTGAGAATGCTCGAGGTGCTATAGGTGAGACAGATGAACAAATGCTCAATCATATTGCACATTTAGTCAGTGATCATCGCGATGTTCAAGATATTAAGAAACTAGAAGTAATCAAGGAAGGCGAGTATTTACATGTAGAATTAGTCGCAGAAGTCAATCCTACTATTTCTTTTGCTGAGGCTGATGATATTCGAGACCATTTAGTTGAATTAATTTTAGCTCAACAAGGTGTGATAGACGTGACTATTTCATTTGATGAGGACGATGGAATTACTCACTGGAAGCACGTAAGTAATAGACCCGATTCATTACCACCACAATCCCCTAACTGAAAAATGCCTAGTTCAATGAGTTGTCATTGAACTAGGCATTTTTATTGTAACCGACTATCGAGAGCTCTTAACAATTCCACTCCTTGCACAACGAGTTTTTCACTAATCGGTGCATCAGGATCCGTTGGTTTTTGAAACTGGTTTAACGTTCCTCCACCAATTCCAAATAAAGCATCTTTCTCGTCATCATTTCCATACTGATAGCAATGGCGCAACAAAAAAGGAACACCACATTCTAGTTTTGCTGAAGCTTGTTCGAAATCTCCACTTTTCACAAAAACTGGGATACGTAGGACATCGTAATAAGGTGTTTTTTGAAAGACATAATCAAAATAAGCATGGTCGTATTCCCAACCACCACCAACAGTGAATCCTTGTGAGGATAAAAACTCTTCCAAATGGCCTTTTTCAAAACGTCTTCCTTTTATTGAAGAATCTAATTCAATCAAATAATTACCTCCTATCTACTTTATAGAATGGACAGGAAAGGTAGTATTTTATTCGTCACGCAGAAAAGAAAACACTTACCCAAAACGGATAAGTGTTTTCTTTTCTTATAATGAAGCTTTTAAAATTGCACGAACATCTTCTGCTTCTAAAGAAACAAAATTACCAAACGGTCCATAAACCATTGCTTTTTCAACCATATCTTCAATTTTCGAATCATCAATATTGTAATGAGCTAATGTATCAGGAGCCCCCAATGATGTCCAATATTCTCGTAGATTATCAATTCCTTCATTTGCAATTTCATCTACCGTTTTCCCTTCCGGCTCCACTCCAAACACATAAACAGCTAGTCGAGCAAAACGTTCTGGGTCAACTTTTAAATTGTGACGCATCCAATGAGGGAATAGAATTGCTAAACCTCCTGCATGGGGAATATCATATACAGCTGAAACTGCATGTTCAATATTATGAGTTGCCCAGTCTCCTCGATAACCCATTTGGAGCATTCCATTTAACGCGATTGTCCCTGAGAAAAGAATAGTTTCACGATATTCGAAAGAGTGTAGGTTATTTAAAAGTTTCGGTGCAGTTTCCATAATTGCACGTAAAACCCCTTCACACATTTCGTCTTGTACTGGAGTGCTTGATGCATTGTTGAAATATTGTTCAAATATGTGAGACATCATATCTACAATGCCATAAACCGTTTGGTCTTGTGGTACTGAAAAAGTATACGTTGGATCAAGTACTGAGAATTTAGGAAATACATGCGGGCTCCCCCATCCATATTTCTCTTGTGTCTCTTCATTCGTAATAACTGACCCAGAATTCATTTCTGACCCTGTTGCTGCTAAAGTTAAGACAGTGCCAAATGGAAGTGCCGATTCAGGTACTGCTTTACGGCTAACAAAATCCCATGCGTCTCCATCATATTTAGCTCCTGCAGCGATTAATTTTGTACAGTCGATAACCGACCCACCACCAACTGCAAGTAGTACATCAATGTTTTCTGCTTTGCACATTTCCACGCCCCGTCGCACTGTTGAGATACGCGGATTTGGATCAACACCACTTAATTCAAACACTTCTAAATCTACTTCTTTTAAAGTTGTCATTACTTCATCGTAAAGACCATTTTTCTTTATACTTCCACCACCATATACTACTAAAACCTTTTTTCCGTATGTAGGTAGTTCTTGTTTAATTTGTTCAAGTTGCCCTTTACCAAATATCAATTTTACTGGATTATAAAATGAAAATGCATTCACTTTTATCACGCTCCTCTAATCAGTATTATGTGGAAACTTCATTATAAAATCAAAGAAAAGAACTCGAATATATAAAAAAACGCTTTGTCTCTTTTAGAGACAAAGCGTTTTAATTTTTAAACCCAACCACGGAATCGAGATGCTTCAGCTGTTTTACGAACACCGACCATATATGCTGCTAAGCGCATATTGATATTACGTGTTGTTGCTACCGTATAAACATTTTCAAAAGCGTCAACCATTTTTTTGTATAGCTTTTCATTTACTTCTTCTTCAGTCCAGTAATACCCCTGGTTATTTTGAACCCACTCAAAATAAGAAACCGTTACGCCGCCTGCACTTGCAAGAACGTCTGGTACTAATAAGATACCACGATCTGCTAATATTTTAGTCGCTTCAGTTGTCGTTGGACCGTTTGCAGCTTCAACAACAATAGCAGCTTTAATTTTATGTGCATTTTCAGCAGTAATTTGATTTTCAATTGCTGCAGGTACTAAAATATCACAATCTAATTCAAGTAATTCTTGGTTCGTAATTGTGTTTTCAAATAATGTTGTTACTGTTCCAAAACTATCACGACGATCCAGTAAATAATCAATATCTAGACCATTTGGATCGTGTAGAGCACCATAAGCATCAGAAATACCAATAACTTTGGCACCAGCATCACTCATGAATTTCGCTAAGAAACTACCAGCATTCCCAAACCCTTGAATTACTATTCGTGCACCTTCCATATTAATTCCACGCTTTTTAGCCGCTTCTTCAACACAAATAGTTACACCTTGAGCAGTCGCACGTTCACGTCCTTGAGAACCACCAAGAACGATTGGTTTACCTGTAATGAAACCTGGTGAATTAAACTCATCAATACGACTGTATTCATCCATCATCCAAGCCATAATTTGTGAATTTGTAAATACATCTGGAGCAGGAATATCTTTTGTCGGTCCAACAAATTGACTAATCGCACGAACATAGCCACGACTAAGTTTTTCAATTTCGTTCATTGACATTTGACGTGGATCACAAATAATTCCACCCTTACCTCCACCGTACGGTAAATCAACAATTCCACATTTTAAAGTCATCCACATCGAAAGTGCTTTCACTTCATCTTCTGTAACCATTGGATGAAAACGTACGCCACCCTTGGTAGGTCCTACGGCATCGTTATGTTGTGCACGGAATCCCGTGAAAACTTTTACTGTACCATCATCCAATTTGATTGGAATACGTACTTCAAGCATACGCAATGGTTCTTTTAAAAGTTCAAACATTCCTTCATCATATCCAAGTTTGTTCAGAGCGTCCTGAATAACATCTTGTGTTGATGTGAACAGGTTAAGATTTTCAGCCATTTTATAGTTTCGCCTCTTTATTCATAATTAATTTCATCGGAACCATTGTAACATAGTTAACATTATTTATTAACAGTAAAAGTTATTTATTAAATACTTTTTCAATTTTTTCGATTGCCCAGTCTAATTCTTCTTTAGAAATCACTAAAGGCGGTGCAAATCGAATAACAGTATCATGTGTTTCCTTACATAATAATCCAAGTTCTTTTAACTCTTCACAATAGGGACGAGCAGCTGTCGTCAATTCCATTCCAATAAAGAGTCCACGTCCACGTACTTCTTTAATAGAAGGATGTTTAATATTTGATAACTTTTCTTTTAAATAACTGCCTAGTTCCTCAGAACGGTTTGCTAGTTCTTCTTCTATTAACACATTTAAAGATGCGATTGAAACAGCACAAGCCATTGGATTCCCACCAAAAGTAGAACCATGTGAACCCGGGTTAAATACTTCAAGAATTTCTTTATTTGCAACTACACATGAGATTGGGAATACTCCCCCTCCTAAAGCTTTCCCTAAAATGTACATATCTGGATCTACATCTTCCCATTCACAAGCAAACATTTTACCTGTACGACATAATCCAGCTTGGATTTCATCCGCAATGAATAAAACGTTATTTTCACGGCAAAGTTCACGTGCTGCTTTCATAAATCCTGCTGGTGGAATGACAATACCAGCTTCGCCTTGAATTGGTTCGATTAAGAATGCTGCAGTATTTGGTGTAATCGCTAATTTAAGTGATTCAATATCTCCATATGGAATTAAATTAATTCCTGGCAACATTGGACCAAAACCACGCTTGTAATCTGGATCTGAAGAAAGTGATACTGCAGCCATGGTACGTCCATGGAAGTTGCCATTGCAAGCAATAATTTCTGCTTGGTTTTCAGCAATTCCTTTTACATCGTATGCCCAACGGCGTGCCGCTTTTATAGCTGTTTCAACAGCTTCCGCTCCCGTATTCATCGGCAATGCCATATCTTTACCTGATAACTCACAAATCAATTCATACCAAGGACCTAATTGATCATTATGAAAGGCACGTGATGTAAGTGTAACGCGGTCTGCTTGGTCTTTCAGAGCTTGAATTATTTTTGGATGGCGATGACCCTGATTCACTGCTGAATAGGCAGATAACATATCCATATATTTATTTCCTTCAGGGTCTTTTACCCAGACACCTTGTGCTTCTGAAATAACGATTGGAAGTGGAAGATAGTTTGGGGCACCAAACTTTTCTGTTTGGTCAATCACATTTTGTGAAACTGTCATAATGTTTTGCCTCCTTTAATTTTTAAAAATAGGCAGACGCATCTTCTGATGTGCCTGCCTATTTGTTGAGTGTCGA
>JBFGKX010000117.1:0-7376 GCA_041576455.1 Paenisporosarcina sp.
AGATTCCATTTCATGAAGCTTTTCTTCATCAACATATTTTAATAAATATTGAATTTTTTTAATAATACCAAAATTCAACGTATTGTCAATACACTTTATTTAATGTAAACGCTTGCTTGAAAAATAAATAGTTGAAGATGAATAAGTCCAAATAAATAAAGGATATGCCAACCATTAAATATATAGTTCCGCCCTACTAAATGTTTTTTCAACCATTCGTCCATCGTAGGAAGCGATTTCACTCCAGACAAACAATTTTAATGACTTTCTATTCTTGCTTTTAATAATCCTTTGAGGAATTCCACATCTTCAGGATAGCTCATTTTCAGTTTTTCTAAATCTTCTATTGTTTTCCATGCAATATCTAAAATAAACTCATCAGGATCCTGAACTGTTAATTCCCCACTTAACACTTTCACTTGAAAATAGTGCACTTCATAGGTAATTCCATATTGCGCATTCGTCCCATTTTTCTCTTGAAGTTTAGACAAGACTTCTACTTTCAATCCTGTTTCTTCTTCAAATTCACGTACACAGCATTGTTCAAAAGTCTCACTTCCCTCTAAACCACCTGTAGGCACTGTCCATTTTGGTTCTTCTTCGGGAGCTGCTTGCAATACCATTAATAGTTGCTGGTTCTCATTAATACACACACCAGCGGCACCTTGCCATTTAAACATTTACCGCACTCCTTACTGATTTAAATTCATTTTAAGTTGATCAATTGATTTCATAACAAGCGCAACATGGTGCTTGTCATTCAATTCATTTCGTGCATGGAGAAGCACCGGCCGTAAGGACTCTACAGAATGGCCAAAATCTTTCATCCATTCATATCTCGGCACCATCCACGTATGAAAATGATGTGTTGTGTCTTCATTGTAGAAATAATATATCGTTTCAATTCCTAATACATCACGCTGGGCTCTCCGAATTTTCGTTAGTGTTTTTATGTATTCAATTTGCTCTTCTTCTGTAAATTCATCAATGCTCTTAACATGACGTTTTGAAGCGAGAATCACCAGTCCTTCAATCGGATATGCTACATCTTGATGTGCATGAAAGTTATCAGTTTCATAAATGACGCCACCATCGGGTTCAATCATTCCGCTTGTAAGGGCACAACTTAGACATTCTACTTCAACAGTTGTGCCATTAGATAACGTAATGGTTCTCATCTGTATCCCTCCAACTTAATGTTCGTAAATCATTTTACGTGTCATTCCACCATCAACTACTAAATTGATTCCTGTGACAAAATCATTCGTTGGGTCTGTTAAGTACAGACAGGCTTTTGCAATATCTGACGGTTTCCCTACTCGGCCAGATAAATGTTGTGCATGATCAATATCTCGAAGTTCACCGTAATCTCCAGTTTCAATCCATCCCGGAGAAATGGCATTTACGGTAATTTGATAGTCCGCAAGAGAGGCTGCAAGTGCATGCGTAATGGCTACTATTCCACCCTTCGTCGCCGCATAAGCTTCTGAATTTGGTTCTGACATAGTCGCTCGCGTAGAAGAAATGTTAATAATTGATCCACTGCGTTCCTGTTTACGCATTTGCAAAGCCGCTTCTCGAGAACAAATGAAAATACTCCTCAAATTAGTATTCATCATATCGTCCCATTCAGTAATTGATAAGTCGAAGAGTGATTTAAACTCACTTTTGCCAGCGTTATTAATTAAAACATCAATGCGCCCAAAATGTTCGATCGTTTGTTTCATTAATGCTTGAATATCTTCTTCTTTTCGAACATCTGTTTTAATAAAGATACTTCCTGACAGCTGACTGCTAACTTCTTTCCCTAATTCCTCATTCACATCAGCAAGGACTACTTGTGCTCCTTGAGCGACATAGGCTTCTGCAATGCCACGCCCAATTCCATGTGAAGCACCAGTTACAATTACGACTTGAGCATAGCTCATGATAAATAACCACCTTTCTGAATTTCCTACCGCGTCCACCACTCATTGACGATCACTATGATGATAACAACGGCGAAAGCTAATATATAAAACCACTCTGGTACTCCACTAAAACTAAACATCTAATCCCATCCATTCTGTTTCAAAAATTCTCACAATACACTTATTTAAATATGATAACATGATTTTAGTGAAATAAAGGAGGATGAACAATGATACAACTACATCATGAGTTAGAACGCTTTAATCCTATTACTGTAATTGGCGCTGGCACTATTGGGCTTTCATGGGCAACTTTATTTTTGGCACATGGGCTAACTGTACGGTTATATGACCCAAGACCTGATTTACAAGAGGTTACTGACCATCATTTTCAGTCGATTGGCTCTACTTTATCGTTACTTGGACTTCCTTCAACCGGTTTGAAAGCACGTTTAACACTTGAATCCGACTTTATAAAAGCCATCACTGGGACTTCAGTGATTCAAGAGAATGGTCCCGAAAACTTACTGCTAAAACAACAATTATTTGCTGACATAGAACTTTATATAGAGCCACACACCTTATTACTTTCATCATCTTCCACAATTCCTGCAAGTGATATTTCTGCTTTAATGAAAGACAAGAAGAGGATGCTTATTGGACATCCATTTAACCCACCACTAGTTATGCCATTAGTAGAAGTCGTGCCAGGTACCAATACGTCTGATGAAGCGGTTCAAGATGCGCTAATTTTTTATAAAGCGCTGGGAAAATCGCCTCAACACATTCAAAAAGAAGTTTTTGGCTTTGTCGCGAATCGTTTGCAGTTTGCGATGTTACGTGAAGCCATGCATTTAGTGAATGAAGGCGTTGTCTCCATGAATGAGATGGATGAAATTGTGAAAGATTCGATTGGATTACGCTGGGCTGCCACTGGTCCCATGCTAGGGATGCATTTAGGTGGAGGACAAGGCGGAATGGCCGCATTTATTCGTCACTTGGGACCAACGATGGAAAAAAGCTGGGCTGCACAAGGGAATCTCTTATTGGATGATAAGACGGTCGCTCAACTTGCTAAGCAGTCTACTGATTCTTACGGACAACATACTATTAATGAGCTTGCTAAATTACGCGACAAGAAACAATTGGCGATTCTAAATACACGCGAATAATCAAAACAAAGGCTGTCTCTAATGGGTAGAGACAGCCTTCATTTTAATTTACCCCATTAATCGTCAACTCTTTGACAGGTAAAAATAATTCTTCTGTATTTAAATACGTCACGGTTACGGTATCTCCCACTTCTAAATAAATGGCAAGCGGTGCTACTTCCGTAGAAACTAAGTAATTGGTTCCATCTGCGAACATAAACGATACAAGTGTAAAATCTCCTACTCGCTCTTTATAAACACGTTCTATTGAGCCAATCATTTTCTCTTCTTCAGCATTTGATCTCCCATCTACACTACTTCGACCGCGTTGCAACGCTGATTTATATAACTTTAATGCTTCATTAGGAGAGTTGGCATAACTAGATATTTCAGGATTTGCAGCAGAAACAATAAAGTAATTTTGCAAAAACCCATTTGCATCTAAGACTGGCGTTAACCAACTTGCTTCTCCATAGAAGTTATACAAAATCGGCATTTCACCTGACCATTTTTTCTCAATAAATTTCTTCTCAATGATTTGCAGTGCTCCTTGTGAATCCATATACGATTCTTCCATATTTCCAGTGAAGAACGTAGATTTCCCTGTTCTCGCATCTGTTAATGAATAACCTAGCATGGAATCCACACCTTCTTTTGGGCTAGTGAAATCTGTAAAATACAACATTTCCCCATTTTCATTGAAAATTGGGCTGACATTTGCCTCCGTCCCTTCATCAGAAGGTACTTTAACATCTTTTTTCCCGAATTTACTGTTCCAAAATCCATTTACAAAGTTGCCAAAGTAACTATTTTGCAAGCTCACCACTTCTGGAGAAACAGCACCATCAATAAATGCAGGTATTTCTTTTAGTGAATACGTCCTTATATCCCCTGTTTGTGGATCGATATCTGCTACCCCAGTGACAATAAAGCCATTTCGTGCAGATACAAATTCTCCGAATGAACGTAAGTAATGTGGTTTTCCTTCTTCATCAATTTCAAGTTGCATATCGCCATAGAAAATTTTCTCCGGCATTTCAAAACGCAAATATCGTGCTATATTTTTATGAAAGAATGCAGATGGCGTATACGTCATCTCCGCCGCTACAAATTTCGGATTATCTGATGAATTAGTTGCACTCATGGTAAAGTAACCAGGGGTCGTATCTCCATTTAGCCATTTAAAGAACCCAGAGAATTCAACTGGCGCAATATACACATAAGTATTATTCACTTTTTGAATTTGCAAATTTCCTAGCTCATAATAACTCGTATTAGGCACTTGACCAAAAGCTTTTTTCATTTTATTTCTTACAAATTGCGGAGGTACACTTGCTGGCGTTTTCGTTTCATCAAATGCTTCAATTTCAACTTCTTGATTCATTTGGGCTGATTTGAATTTTTCGTCTGCATTAAATAAAAATGCACTCAAGATATATCCTCCAAAAGTGAGTGAACCTATAAAAAGGGCACCTTTTAGAAGTTGTTCTTTACCTACTGCCAAAAACGAACCAAGTCCCGTAGATATAATGGCAAGTGGCCAAAGCGCCGATACATTACGATCGATATTCGTTACATAGTAAAAAACAAAGATAATGATGATTAAAAATACGACAGTTCCCAAAAGTCGTGCTATAAGCCCTCTCTGTCTTTCTTTAGGTACGGTAAAAGGCACGATAATAAATGCTGAAATAACGGCCACCACAATGCTATACATAATTGTGATTAACATTGTCATCCTCTTTTCTTAAATATGCTTTTTTATTTGCGAGTACACATGATGAAAAGTTCCAATAAATCCAGTTTAGACGAAAAAAGTGATTGTTAACGAATAACAATCACTTCAGCTTGTAAACAAAAGAATAATATTCAATATAAATTTTTTGTCACCCTATAGAATTAGGAATGAAATGACCGACTCCTGTGGGACAGCGAAGACGGCGAAATCCATTCGTGCAAAGCTCGAGTGAGTTCGGTGCGAGCCCACGGAAAGCGGTCATTTCATGAAATATCTCTCTATTGAAAAAGATGACCATCTTCCTACTGAATAACAAGAAGAGATACACTTACACATAAAAAGTCTGGTAATTGGATTGGAGATTTCGAAAACACGTGATTCTCCAATTACTCTTCACAAAAGAGTCCAATATGTTCTTGCATGCACTCTTCTTGAATCAAATACAAGAAAATTCATTCATATAATTGTTTGTCTAAAGTCTGAAGTGGTCGTTTACCAGTAACAATCACTTTTTCAATATCGTTTTTATATGAACAAATGCTATAACCTTATATTTTCCTATCAATATATGACTGTACTTCCTTTACAATTCTAAACTCATATATACTTCATCTACATATGTGTCCCCGGTTTTCATGGCATTGTGTTCTAAACCAAACGCCTGAAAGCCAAATTTCTCATATAACCGTCTGGCCGATTCATTGGAAGATACAACGGTTAAATTGATTTTTTCCACATGAGGCAACGATTTGGCATGATTAATACTAGCTTGTAAAAGAGCTGTGCCAATCTGCTTTCCACGAACTTTAGGGCTTACATAAACAGCTAGCAAATTTATACGATGTCGCAGTTTAGGTGCGCTCTCAGCTGTAATCGTCATTGTTGCCACTAAGTCGCCATCAATGAATGCTCCCATGGTAGCACTTCCTTCAGCCTCCAAATTGCTAGCTACCCGCTCCACTGGATTTTTTCGAGTAACAGCATCCTCATAAGTTGTCGCGAAAGCTTCTGGATTTTGCTGCAAAGCTTCTAATCTTAAAATCCAATATGCTTCTGCATCTTCACCTGAAAGTTGACGAATTTCCATGGTCCCACCTCTTATTTTGAAATGAAGGCTTTTTTAACCCCTAAATAGTGTGTAGGGAGTTGTGTTTCTTTCTCTTTATCTACTCGATACCCACGTGCTTTCGGTCGAGAGCTAACCACTTCATGCAATTCTTCATCTATGAAGTGTAGAGCTACACCGTCATCTGCAGCATATCCACTTGTAATAATTCCATCTCGAATGAACTTTTCATATGCTGGTCTTCGACTTTCTTCTCCATCGTAATGAGGACAATGACTGCCTCTTAAAATTCCAAGACAAGAAATGGGTTCAAGATCCGCACCATAAGAATCGGTAATCCCATCTTCAAACCAACAAAGAGACCCTGCACTTAGGCCCGCAAGAATGGTTCCTTTGTCATAAGCTTGCCGAATGGCCACATCCAGCTCCCATTCACGCCATAATGCCATTAAATTTTTAGTGTTACCCCCACCTACATATAAGATATCTTGGGCCATAATATATTTTTTTATTTCTCGTGTATGTGGCTTAAATAATGACAGATGAGTTGGTTCACAATTTTCTGTGTGAAAGGCTTGGTAAAATTTTTTAATATACCCCTCATCATCGCCACTCGCTGTACCGATAAAGCCTATTTTCGGTATTTCTTTTTTACACTGTTGTAAAATATATCGATCTAATAATGGATTTTCTGGCTCCATGGAAAAGCCACCGCCGCCTAAAGCAATTACTTGTCGCATTTCGTCATCCTCCAATTCTAATTAATTTTTAATTTTACTAAATTGTCAGTTAATATAGGGTTAAAAACCATTTTAACAAATTCACAAAACTTAAGACTAGGTACAGTCTCCAAATCTATCCAATTAAAGTGTTTCATTTTAAGACGGTAAGATGTCACAAACACGCCCTACTTGTCCATCTTCAAGCCTAACTTTAATCCCATGAGGATGACGGGCAGAATTCGTCAATAAATCTTTTACAATGCCTGTCGTTTTATTCCCCGAACGCTGGTCCTTCTTTAAAATGACGTTTACCGTTAACCCAGGTTTCACGTCTGCACGATTTTGGCCGTTTGCCATGATTCATCATCCTTTCATTTCATCTATTTTATCACACAAAAGAGGCTTACTTAGACAATTCAAAATTGTCTAAGTAAGCCTCTTAAATAAATTACTTTATTGATTTACTCATTGAGGCTCATCTAATATCAAATCATTAGTCTAAGACTTTAATTTTAACTGTTTTTCGACCCCAATTAAGAGCAGCTTGTTGACTTGGTATAAAGACATCAATGATGTTGCCTTTGATGGCTCCGCCAGTGTCTCCAGCAATTGCCTCACCATACCCTTCAACCCATACACGTGATCCAAGTGGAATGACGGATGGATCAACTGCGATGACTTTTTGATTTGGATTAGATCGTAAGTCGATGCCAGTCGCTGTTGTCCCAGAACATCCTGCACAATAAGCTGTGTAAGCTGTTGCTGTCACAGTCATTTCTTTTGCAGTAG